>JAYSZC010000218.1:0-13902 GCA_043738235.1 Lewinellaceae bacterium
GCTTACATCGACTGCTGTTAAGACCTGTGCTTTTAATATGGCACGGCAGCATCTTCTATGGGCAAAGGGGCTCAGCGGTTGTTTTAGGCGAACCCCTACCGGCTGCTTTCAGCTGCTGGAACATGCCTAGGTCATTAGAAAGCGTGGGAATCGAGCACATGTTGCCTGTTTGGGTATCCGGCAGCTAAAGCAGCCGGTACGTGGCAGCGTAAAAAAAATTTGATCCAGCACAGGGTTCGGCATTACTTTTATGCCAAAATCAACATGAATGATGCCCCATCGCTTACTTTGGCTACTCCCGCTATTTGCCTTTTGTGCATTTAGCGGCACACACAACGCACCGCCTGCCCTGCGCCCCGGCAAAGACCTGGCCCTGTTTTTCGCGGTCAGCGATTACAGCTACTGGAGTAAACTCAAAAACCCGGTCACTGAAGCCGAAGCCATCGCCAAAGAATTGCGCGACCACTACGGCTTCACTACCGAAGTGGTCAAAGACCCCAGCAAAGCCCAGATTCAGGCCAAAATCGAAGAATACCGGCGCAAAACATTTGCTGCTGACGCCCAACTCCTGATCTTTTTTACCGGCCACGGCGAGTACCTCGAATCCACCCGCGAGGGCTTTTTTGTCCCCAAAGAAGCCCGCCGCGACGATAGCTCGCAGGATTCCTATCTCTCTTACCTCCGCCTCCAGCGCTGGATCGAGACTTTGCCATGCCGGCATATCCTGCTGGCGATAGATGCCTGCTACTCCGGCACCTTCAGCGACGACATCGCCCTGAAAGGAGAACCTGGCAAGCGGCCAGGTCAAAGCGACTGGCGCGACCAGTTTATTCAAAACAGCCTGGAATACCGCAGCCGCATTTTCATGGCCTCGGGAGGCAAGGTGCGCACGCCAGACCAGTCGGCCTTTGCATCCCAGTTCCTCACAGCCCTGCGCTCCTTCGGCGGCGACGACCAGCTTATCAACATCACCGAACTCTGGAGTTATGTGCAACGCGCCAAACCAGACCCATGCCTCACCCGCTTCGGCGGCGGAGACTCAGGCCACGAACCCGGCGGTGAATTCCTCTTCGTACTCGAAACTGTAAAAGAGCCGACTGCTCCCACCGATCCCGACCAGGCTACCTGGAACAGCGTGCAGAAACAAAATACCCCCGACGCATACGCCTACTACCTCGAAGCCTACCCCGGAGGGCGATACCGGGCACAGGCACTCGACGAACGGTCCTGGCTGCTGGCAGCACGGCAAAATACCGCTGCGGCATACCAGGTTTATCTGGATACGTACACAGATGGCCGTCACCGGGCTACAGCGCTGGCAAAAGTCAAACCTCCGGATGATCGGACTGACCGTATGGCCCTTATTAGCGGCGGAACTTTCCAAATGGGTAGCGAAGACAACGACCCCGACGAAAAACCCGTACACCGCGTCACCCTCAGCGATTTTTACCTTTCCCGATATGAAGTAACCGTGGCCGAGTTTCGTGCGTTTATCGAAGCAAGCGGGCACCAAACCGATGCGGAGAAAGAAGGAACCAGCCATGGATATGACGGAAAAGATTGGAAAGATATTTCAGGTCGCAACTGGCGGCACGATGCGGAAGGCAAACCAGCCTCTGAGAACCACCCCGTCACCAATGTCAGTTGGAACGACGCCGTGTCGTACTGTAAATGGATCAGTCAGAAAACCGGCTTCTCTTATCGCCTGCCCACCGAAGCGGAATGGGAATACGCCGCCGGAAACGGCGCCAAACACACCATATACAGCTGGGGGAATGGCGATCCTTCGGGAAAAAATGGGGGAAATGTGAGCGATGAAACCGGCGCAGGCCATTTTAACTGGACCAAAAATGCCACGAATATCTTTTTGGGATACAATGACGGTTATGCTTCCACAGCGCCCGTCGGTTCTTTCCATGCCAATGATCTCGGCCTGTTCGACATGACGGGCAATGTCTGGGAATGGTGTAGCGACTGGAAAGACACTTATTCTACCAGAGCTCAGACCAATCCGACCGGGCCTTCGTCTGGCTCCTACCGCGCGTTTCGCGGCGGGTCGTGGTACGACAACCCACAGGGTTGCCGCGTGGCGTATCGCGGCAATGTCGCACCCGGTCTTCGTGACACCGGCGTGGGCTTCCGCCTTGCCAAGGCAAAGTAACATTTTGATTCTTTTACCCTTTTACCCTCGGGCGTACCGGCTGCTTTATCTGCCGGAACATATCGTGGCCATTGGAATATCTGGAAAAACGGACAAATGTTGCTGTTTTGGTATCCGGCAGCTCAAGCAGCCGGTACGCCGAACGGGGTTCGGCGCTACGTTTTTTCAAAAATAAAAAAATCCGACACACTCCGCTCGCGGTGTGGGTTGTTTATTCGTTCTCGCAGCACCCAGCCTTCCGGCACATCCGCGCTGAAATGCCGCTGCCGGAAATGTGGGAAAACGCCGGCGGTGGGGTCCGCTTCATCCGAGGAGAAAATCAGCACCCAGCGCCGCGACAGTGCGAACAGGTGTTGCAGGTACAGTCGGTACAGATGTTCCTCCGTCAGGTGAAATATAACCTCCAGTGAAATGGCCATATCCGCCTGAAAATCAGCGGGTTCAAAATGCTCCGGATCGTAGTGAACGAATGTTTTGCTGTTATCTCCGGCAAACAAATCCCGGCAGCGCGCAACGGCAGAAGCGGCAATATCCAGTCCGGTGTAAGCCGGGTATTCGGCTAATTGCAGTTGCTGCCCGTCGCCGCAGCCCAGTTCGACGACGGAGCAGATGTTGTGCGTTTTTACAAAATCATTCAAGACGGAGGCTTTGTATGCCGCCAGTATGCCGGATGAACCCGCGCCGGAATCGCCGCCGAGGGCGTAGCGACGCTCCCAGTAGCGGCGGCTGCCAGGGTAGCGTAGCCGGGCGAAGATGGAGCGGAGGTGCATATTGTGATAATAAATGGATTTATGGGATGATTTTTCCCTCGTAGAGTGATGGAACACGGATGGGAAGGATGAGACACGGATTCTTTCCCTCGTAGGAATAATGGTTACACGGATGACGCGGATGACGCGGATTTTCCCGCTTTAGAGTTGACAAGGATCAAATATGTTCATTGTTAAAAAAAAGCAGGTCAACTCTAAAGCGGGAAAATCCGCGTCAATCCGCGTCATCCGTGTAGCCATTATTCCTACGAGGGAAAAAATCCGTGTCCAATCCTTTTAATCCGTGTGCCATCACGCTACTTCCCCACAATTTCAAATCTCTGTTCCAGCCGGTACCCGTCCTTGTCCACCAGCGCCAGCACGTGCGCGCCCACGGGCGGTTGCAGGGCCATTTGGTGAAAAGTACGGGTGCTGCCGAGGTAAACACCGTCGAGGTGCCAGAAAATTTCGACGCCCGCCGAGCGATGCGCCACCTGGAAAACCGTGCTGCTCAATTTGCCATCCAGGTCGACCGGCACATAAATGCGGGTCGGGTTTTTCGGGTAAATCAATTGCATAGGTGTTTGTGTATGAGCCATTTGTGAACCCATACAATCTGCCCGAAACGGCGGTGGCGATGCGTATCCGGGATTTTTATTTTTAAAATAAAACTCCTCGATGGGCGGTAGCACAAACCAGGGACGGTGCTGCATGGCGGCGGGCGATTCACAATCGCTGTTCACCTGCCATTGCCCCGTAGCATCGAGGTGCAGCAGTTGGTGGAATGAACACACGGCCGCCTTTAGCCCTGTTTCAGGTATCCAGAGGGTATCTTTTTCACAAAAATCGCCTGCCCGGAAACCGCTTTGGCGGCAAACCGGCGCCGGCGCCATGTCGTCGTACGGCGGATCGAACCAGCGTTCGCCGCCGGGTAGTTGCTCGAATATTTCAAACAGCACGGGCGCCGCTATATCCACGCCGATGAGGCCGGGGCGACCTTCTCCGTCGGCATTGCCCGCCCAGACGCCGACGGCATAACGCGGCGTAACGCCCGCAGCCCAGGCATCGCGGAACCCGATGCTGGTGCCCGTTTTCCAGGCAATGGGCTGTCCGGCGCGAAACAATTCCCATTCCCCCGCGCTGTTGGGGCGTTCCACCTCCCGCATGGCTTCGAAAGTGTACCAAATGGAGGAGGCGCTGAGCAGGTCTGTTTCGCGTTGTTCGGTCCCGGCTTTGTTTTTTGCACCCGCATTTTTCAGCACCATCGGCGCGCGAAAATCATCGGCAGCGTAACGTCCGTTTCGCTCGTAAAAACTGCCGAGTCGGCGGGCCATGCAGGCATAAACATTGGTAATATCGCTCAAACTAGCCTCCGCGCCGCCCAGAATCAGCGACAGTCCGTAGTGGGCAGGCGGTTTGTTCAGGGTAGACAGACCGAGGCGTTGCAGGTTGAAATGGAATTTTTCCAGACCGTATTGTTGCAGCAGCAGCACGAATGGGACGTTCAGAGAGCGGATCAGGGCGCGTTTGGCGGGCACCGCTCCATCGTAGGTTTCGTAGTAATTTTCGGGTTTGTACTGACCTAGTTGGGTCGGCACATCGTGCAGCAGGCTGTTGGGCAGGATGTCGCCGCTTTCCAAAGCCAGGGCATAGAGGTAAGGTTTCAGGATGCTGCCGGTGCTGCGCGGGGCGGTGAGGATGTCTACCGATTCGCCGTGTTCTTTGCCGGCGCCGGCCACATTGCCGACGTAGGCCAGCACTTCGCCCGTTGCCACGTCGATGATGATGGACGCGAGGTTGTGCACTTCATTGCCCCGGTAAATTTCCTGGCGACGGGCCAGTAAAGCGGTGATCCGCTGTTGCAGGTCTTTGTCGAGGGTAGTATGAAAACGGGCGGCTAAACCTGCGGCCAGCCGGTCGAGCAAGTGCGGGGCTAATTGCGGCAGCGGCAGCGGTTGTTCGGGCAGGGGTTCTTCCTGCGACAATTCGCATTCCGCAGTGCTGATTTCGCCGTTGTCGCGCAGGCGTTCCAGCAGCAGGTTGCGCTTGAGTATCAGGGTATTGCGATTCCGGCCGGGGTGGATCAGGGCCGGACTGTTTGGCAAAACGGCCATCGTTGCAGCTTCTGCCCAGGTGAGCAAGTGTGGACTTTTGCCGTAATAACGCCAGGAAGCGGCTTCGATGCCCACCACATTGCCGCCGAAGGGCGCGTGGGAAGCGTAGAGGTTCAAAATGGCGCGTTTGGAATACGTCAGTTCGAGGCGGGTGGCCATGAACACTTCCACTATTTTTTCCCAAACGGTGCGCGGGGGGTTATCGCGGGCCATGCGAATCACCTGCATGGTGATCGTACTGCCGCCGCTGACCACCTTTCCCCTGCGCAGATTCAGCCAGGTGGCACGCAGCAGGCTGACGGGATCGACGCCGGGATGCCAGCGAAAACGTTTGTCCTCGAAAGCGATCACGCAGGCGGCATATTTTTTTGGAATGGAATCGCTTTCGGGGAATCGCCATTGCCCGTCTTTGGCAATCCGCGCGCCCAGCAACTGTCCGTCTCGGTCTTCGAGTACTACCGACAAAGGCTGCTGAAACAAAGGGCGTGGCAGGCAAAACAACCACAGCAAAAACAACAATACCAAAGCGCCGGTCGTCTTCGGACGGCGGCGGGCGAAAGCAATTGCGCGGGTTTTTAAGCCTTTCCAGAAATGTCGGATACGGTTCAAGAGCGTGAACGGGGGTTGAGCGCCAAAAAATGTAGACACAAAGGTGATACGACTTTTTGACACTCACACACTCTAAATCGCGTCCATCGCCGCCATCCCGTTCAGCGGCAACACTTCATCGCGGCGCAGCGTGTACATTTTGGGTTCTTTTTCCTGTACGTGCAAACGTGGATTCAGCACATCGAAATCCGTTTCATCATATTGGTAAATGCTCCATTTCCCCTGTACAAATTCAAGGGAAGTGAGGTGCTCCACCCAGTCGCCGCTGTTCATATAGGTTACGGTTCGTCCGTTTTCGGCCACCACATCGCGCATTTGCGGGCGGTGGATATGGCCGCAAACCACATAATCGTACCCTTTTTCGGCGGCTAATTGTATGGCAGTATCTTCAAAATCACTGATGTACTTGACGGCGCCTTTTACTCCTTTTTTTACTTTGGCGGCAAAAGAAACAGGGCCGAAACCAAACAGCCTGCGCGCACTGTTGATGACGCGATTGATACGGATCAGCAGGTCGTAGCCTTCACCGCCTAATTTGGCCAGCCAGCGCGCCCGGTGAATACTGGCATCGAAAACGTCGCCATGAAATACCCAGTGGGTTTTGCCGTCGACCTGGAA
Organism: Lewinellaceae bacterium; assembly: GCA_043738235.1. Taxonomy (GTDB): domain Bacteria; phylum Bacteroidota; class Bacteroidia; order Chitinophagales; family Saprospiraceae; genus M3007. The sequence goes on from JAYSZC010000218.1 coordinate 6,252, forward strand.
AACCAGTTTGTTGCGCAGGTGAATCATCCCGAAAGCGACCTCTCCAAATTTGCGTAAAACATCGTCGTGATTGCCCGTCAGGTAATACACTTTGGTACCGTTGGCAGCCATTTTCATTACGCGGCGTATCACCTCGAAGTGTTCTTTCGGAAAATAACTTTTTTTGAAATACCACATGTCGATGATATCGCCGTTCAGCACCAGGGTGCGCGGCTGTATACTTTTCAGGTAATTCAGCAATTCTTTGGCGTGGCAGCCGTAGGTGCCGAGGTGGAGGTCCGAAAGTATGACGATGTCCAATGCTCTTTTCATATCCCTGGTTATCGAATGGTATGCTCGAAAATATTTTTAAAAAACCACAGCAGGTAAATGATCGCTATCATAATTCCTGCCAGCCAGGCCAGCCAACGCAACCAGTAAATTGGGGTGCGTTGGACAGGTGTATGTTTCGGAACCTTGTTGTTAAAATCCCGCGCCGGGAAAAGCAAGCCGTCCGGACTGAAACCTGAATTGGAATCAAGTGTATGCCGAAGCATGTGTAAAGAGCGACCGAAAATAGCACGGACGTGTGGAGAGTGGTGGCGCGGGTGTAAATTCATGGTTTTCAATACCAAAATGGTACAACAAAAGTACCATTGGCGACCCCGAAGCCCTGTTAAGTCAATATGAAGTTAGCATTAAATTTATAGCCGGGTTTTGGCAACGTTTACTAAACTTAAAAAGTTTAGTAAACGTGTACCTCAACTACGGCGCCAGCCGCTCGATTTTCCAACCCGTTTCCGCCCGCACAAACCTGATGCGATCGTGCAGCCGGCTGGGTCGGCCCTGCCAGAATTCCAGCATATCCGGCAACAGCCGGTAACCGCCCCAAAAAGGCGGCAGCGGCAGCACTTCCGCCGCTTTATATTGCGCTTCCAGATCATGCTGTTTGTGCAGGAGCAATTCCCTGCCGGGAATCACCTGGCTTTGCGGGCTTGTCCAGGCGCCGATCTGGCTGCTTTTGGGCCGGCTCTGGAAATAGGTTTCCGATTCTTTGGGATCGATTCGTTCCACCCGTCCTTCAATCCTGATTTGCCGTTCCAGTTCGAGCCAGTTGAACAACAGGGCTGCCTGCGGGTTGGCGGCGAGTTCGCGGCCTTTTCGGCTTTCGTAATTGGTGAAAAACACAAATCCCTGATGGTCAATGCCTTTCAATAAAACAATCCGTGCACTGGGGCGACCCTCGGCGCCGGCCGTTGCCAGGGTCATGGCATTGGGTTCGGGCAATTCGGCTTGCATCGCTTCCTGAAACCAGCGGTCAAACTGCGCGAGCGGATCGAGCAGTACGTCGGTTTCGGAAAGCGCCTCCAGGGCATAGTTTTTTCGCAGGTCGGACAGATCGAGTGGCATGGTATCACAATTATCGGGTAAGTAAAAGGGCAAAATTGCAACTGGCAAAAAGCAAGGTAAATCAATGAGTTATAGAAGATTTAGCCTTAACTAATTTTGCACACCTATCTTAATGTTGAAAATGCAAAAGTAATCCGGGTTTTCATACAGGCTGTGTAAACCCTTGATTTTCATTTGCCGTTTACATTTTCCTATTAGCCCGTGTACTTAAGCTAAAAGGCAAAATTGCAAAATGCAAAGGGCAATGTAACTGATTGATTTGCATTGCTTTTTGTCCCTTGCAATTTTGCCCATTTACTTAAGGTTCGTCTTTCTTTCTTTTTACCAAGGGTAAAATCTACCTTTGCGGCGCAAAAACGGCTGGGTTTGGTGTTTTTTGGAAAGAAAACAGCCTTTCAGAGCCTTTTTTACACGTGTTTTCAATAAATCGGCCCGCATATTCCACGGGTTTTATCACTTTATTTTTCCAGCAATGCCATATCTATTTACCTCTGAATCCGTTTCCGAAGGACACCCCGATAAAGTGGCTGACCAAATCAGCGACGCTATACTTGATGCTTTTCTCAGCCAGGATCCCGAATCAAAGGTGGCCTGCGAAACCCTTGTGACAACCGGTTTGGTGGTGGTTGCGGGCGAGGTGCGCTCCAAAGCGTATGTGGACATTCAGGATACAGCCCGTAAAACCATTGAAAAAATCGGTTATACCAAAGCGGAGTACCAGTTTGAATCCAAAAGTTGCGGGGTAATCAGCGCGTTACACGAACAAAGCGCCGATATTGCCCAGGGTGTGGATGTCGGCAAAAAAGAAGAAGACCAGGGCGCCGGCGACCAGGGCATGATGTTCGGTTACGCTACCAATGAGACGGACAATTACATGCCGCTTGCGCTCGATCTGGCGCACTTGCTGCTGCTCGAACTGGCCGCAATTCGCAAGGAAGGCAAACAAATGAAATACCTCCGCCCCGATGCAAAAAGCCAGGTGACGATTGAATACACAGACAGACACGTCCCCAAAAAGATCGACACCATCGTGATCAGCACCCAGCACGACGATTTTGACAAGGATGAGAAAATGCTGGCTAAAATTGCTGCGGATGTACAGAAAATACTGATTCCAAGGGTGAAAAAACAACTGCCTGTGCGCGTAGCCAGACTGTTTACAGCCGATGTGCAATACTATATCAACCCAACGGGCAAATTTGTGATCGGCGGCCCGCATGGCGACACCGGCCTGACCGGACGGAAAATTATCGTCGATACCTATGGCGGCAAAGGCGCTCATGGCGGCGGCGCTTTCAGCGGCAAAGACCCTTCCAAAGTAGACCGTTCGGCAGCTTATGCTACTAGGCATATTGCCAAAAACCTGGTGGCTTCCGGCTTGTGCAGCCAGGTGCTGGTGCAGGTGGCCTATGCCATCGGTGTGGCCAACCCAGTCGGCTTATATGTCAATACATACGGTACCTGCAAAATAAAAGGGCTTACCGACGGTGAAATCGCTCAAAAATTAGAGCAGGTGTTCGATCTGCGCCCGGCGGCCATTGTTCGCCGCTACGGCCTGAAAAATCCTATTTTCTCCGAAACGGCTGCCTACGGACATTTTGGCCGCCTGCCCGGCAAAAAAATGGTGCACATCGGCGCAAACGGCCATACCAAACTAACCGAGGTGGAAACATTTACCTGGGAAAAACTGGATGCGGTGGCGGATATTAAGAAAGTGTTCGGAGTTTAAAAAAGGCAAAAGGCAAAGGGCAAAAAGCAATGCAAATCAATGAGTTACATTGCTTTTTGCCTTTTGCTTTTTGCCCCTTGCCCTTTGCCTCTTGCCTTTTGCCCCTTGCTTTTTGCCTCTTGCCCTTTGCCTCTTGCCCTTTTTTTTCACCCTCGCGCCAATCTCCGAAACACCTCATCCATATTATCCGTGCCGTACTGCTGTTTCAACACCCGCGGGGTATCCAGCGCCTCCATTTTTCCGTCCACCATAATACTGACGCGGTCGCAGTATTCGGCCTCGTCCATGTAGTGGGTGGTGACCATGAGGGTGACGCCTTGTGCGGCGGCTTCGTAAATCAGTTCCCAGAATTGGCGGCGGGTGAGCGGATCCACGCCGCTGGTCGGTTCGTCGAGGAAGACAATCCGGGGTTCGTGGAGCAGCGCTACGGAGAAGGCTAATTTTTGTTTCCAGCCCAGTGGCAGCGATGCGACTAATTTATCGGCATCTGCATCGAGCGCCAGTTTTTGGAGTAAAATGCCGGTTTTCGAGCGAATATCAGCCATTTTAAGTCCGTAAATACCTCCGAACAGGCGGATGTTTTCCCGAACCGTGAGGTCTTCGTAGAGGCTGAATTTCTGACTCATGTAACCGATGCGGCGTTTGACCTGATCGGGGTGTTTCCAGACATCGAAACCAGCTACGGTAGCGGAACCGCTGCTCGGACTGAGCAAGCCGGTCAGCATTTTCAGGGCGGTGGTTTTGCCTGCTCCGTTGGCTCCGAGGAAGCCGAAAATTTCACCGGCCTGCACATCGAATGTAATGGCATCGACCGCGGTGAATTGGCCGAAAGTCCGGGTGAGTCGCTCGGTTTGAATAACAGTTGTCATTTTCAGTTTTTCATCAGTTCTATAAAACAGTCTTCCACGGTGGCTATTGCGGGTTTCACTTCAATGCCCTGATGTTGTCGGGCGTCGAGAAAGGAGTGGATGGATTGTTCCAAAAGTAGCGGATCATGCGCTGTTCTCTCCATTTTTACATGTGCAAATTCCCCGAATGCGTAACAATCGGCTACGCCGGGCATGGTACGCAAGTCTTTGATTAACTGGTACATATTATCGGAACGTGCGGCGAACAAAGGATTGGTAAAAGCCTCGACAATACCTTCGGGCGTATTAATGCTCATGATTTGTCCATTCTGTATCAAGGCCACGCGGTCGCAGCGTTCGGCTTCGTCCATATAGGGCGTACTGACGAGCATGGTGAGTCCCTGTTGTTTCAAATTGCCCAGCATGTCCCAGAATTCTTTCCGGGAAACGGGGTCGACCCCTGTACCCGGTTCGTCGAGGAACAGCACTTCGGGCTTGTGGATCAGGGCGCAGCAAAGCGCCAGTTTTTGTTTCATACCCCCGGACAGCGCCCCTGCCCGGCGGTTTTTAAAGGGTTCGATCTGGCTGTAAATCGGGGCGATCAGGTCATAGTGCTCCCGAATGCTGGTACCGAATACGGAAGCAAAAAAGTCGAGGTTCTCTTCCACGCTCAGATCCTGGTACAGGGAAAAACGTCCCGGCATGTACCCGATGACCTGGCGCAGGCGCTTGTAATCACGGACAATATCCAATCCCGCCACTGTTCCGCTTCCATGGTCTGGCAGTAGCAGCGAGGTCAGGATGCGAAACAGGCTTGTTTTCCCGGCGCCGTCGGGGCCGATGATGCCGAATATTTCTCCTTTTTGCACCTCGAACGAGATGTTTTGCAGCGCCTGCACGGAGCCGTAGGATTTGGAAATGTTGTTGGCAAGGATCATTTTTTCGTGTTTGGTGTATGGTGTTTAGTGTTTGGGGCGCTCCGCCTTTGGCAAGTGTTTGGCGTTTCGGGTTTAGGGTGCTCCGCGCAAGCCACTCACTGTTACCTAGGGCGAAGCATCATAACACACAGTCACTTGAGTTTTTAAAATTCACGTTTATCAAAAAGTTATGGGGTTAAAACCCCGGATGGTTGGCGCCAGTTGCCGCCGGCTGAAGCCGCCGGTTATTAAACAATGCATTTCAAGGTCGATTTATCCAAAACACGGCTCATTGTACTCCTTTTTTCAATAACCTCCGGCTTCAGCCGGGGGGAACACCACACACTAAAGCCGCACTTCCGCAGGCATTCCAATTTTCAAAACGCCATTCGGATTCGGAACGCTGATTTTTACCGCATACACTAAGTTGACGCGCTCCTCTTTGGTCTGGATGATTTTTGGCGTAAACTCCGATTGGGAAGCGATCCAGCGGACGGTTCCGCTGTGTTCCTGCTGTGTTCCGTCGGCGTTGTCCGTTAGCACGGTGACCTGTTGTCCGATTTTGACAGCGCCCAATTGTTGTCCTGCGATATAGGCGCGGAGGGTCAGGTCGGCGAGGTCGGCGATTTTATAGAGCGGTTTTCCGAATCCGGTGATTTCTCCGGGTTCGGCATATTTGACCAGCACCGTACCCTGCAAGGGGTTGATAATGTGGCACTTGGCTATCTGGTCGTCTAATTGGGCGATTTGTTTTTGCAGGGGCAGTATCTCCGCCAGCAGGCCGTTTTTCTGGATGGACAAGCTGGCGTTGGAGGCGGAGCGCTGTTCGAGCACGACATCCATCTGACGTTGTGCGGCATCTATTTGTGCGTTGAGGTCGTCGAGTTGTTTGGGTGTGGCGGCATCGCTTTTCAACAGGTTTTCCACCCGCCGTTTTTCGCGTTCCAGGGTGGCGAGTTGCTGTTTGACCGAGGCTGTTTGTTTTTCAAAAACGGCTAATTGTGCACCGATCGCCGGACTTTTTGCGGCAATGGCTTTGATGGCAGCCTGCAATTGTTCGCGTTTCAGGAGCAACTGAACGGAGTCGATCAGGCCGGCTTCTTCCCCGGCTTTCAGGGTTTGGCCTTCTTCGATGGGGAAGGCCAGGATTTTACCGGAGGCTTCTGCGCTGACGATGCGTTCTTCGGCCTCGAAGTTGCCATAAGCATCTGCCTTTGGCGCTGCTTTCTGGCAGGAGGCCAGCAGCAGGAGCGGGAATAATAGATAGAAATTATTTTTCATGCGAATAATGGGTTACGTTGAATGGAAATTGGAGCCTCACCCCCCGGCCCCCTTGGCATTCTTACCAGGGAATGCCGAGGATACTCGCTCGCTCACTCACTTACTTCTCTAATCGCTCTCTCCTCATCCCTCATTCCTCATTCCTCATCCCTGTCGCTTCTCGCTTCTCGCATCTGTTGCGCTTGTATCATTTGCAGGGCGTGTGTTTTTTGGTTGAGCCGGGTTTGGGTCAGCAGGTTGAGTTGGCTCAGGTAATCGGTCATGGTCATGACGCCGTTTTCAACCTGGGCCTCGGCGCGCCGCACGATGTCTTCCTGCAAGCGCAGCATAGCGTCATCTATGTCGAGTTGTTGTTTATATTTTAAGTTGATATCCCACTCGTCTTTGAGGGAATTCGCTTCCAGGCGTTGTTCAAATGCTATGCGTTGGGCGTCGATGTTTTTCATTTGCAGGGCGAGCGTTTCGGCGTCGCGGCGCTGATTGCCCCAGTGAAAGGGCGTCCAGGAAGCCCGCAAGCCCAACAACAGGAAGGGTTCAAAACCGGTTTCAAAGAAGTTGAACGGGTTGGGCCGACCCAGGCCGCCTTGTGCGAAGGCTTCGATACGGGGTTGTTTTAGGAGTTGCAGGCGATCCGTTTGCAGTTGATAACTGCGCTGTTGGAGGGTAAACAACTGATATTCCGGTCTTTTTTCCGCTTGCAAAGGCGTGTTGCTCATGGCGGGCGCTACCAATACAAAATCTGCCTGTTCTCGGCCGATCCATTGGGCTAATATTTCCTTCAGTACAGATATATCCGATTGAATACCAATGATTTGTTGTGCCGTTTTGAGTATCTGAATGTTGATCTGATCTGCGCTGGTACGCAGCGCTACGCCCTGGGAAATGGCCGCTTCGGCCTGTTTTAGTCTGTTGTTCAGGTCTTCCCTGGAATTGTTCAGAATCAGTTCGCTTTCTTGTAGCAGCAGGATTTTAAAATACAAGTCGGTCACCACTTCGCGCAGTTGAAAAACGTCGAAGTCTACCTGTGCGGCGGCGAGATCACGTTCGAGTTCGCGTTGTTGGCGCAGGTACCGGTCGGAACCGCCGTCCCAGATGCGCTGGGCGGCTTCTACCGAAAATTTATATTGGTCTTTAGGTACCACGGGCAGTTCAAACAAAGGCGAATTGATGGGCAATCCGAATACATCGCTTTGCCAGCTAGCTTGTCCGCCGACTTGAATACGGGGCAGGCTGTTGCTTTGAATGTTGCGGATTTGCAGGGCATATATACTTTCAGCATACAGCTTTTTTTGCTGCAAAGGGTTGTTTTGCACGGCCAAAGCACGGCATTGTTGCACGCTGAGCGTATCGTTGGCCTGTCCCGATACCGGATGGAACAGGGCGAGGAACAGGATGGATGAGAAGTAAATGCGCATCATTCATTTTGATTTTAGGATGGTTGGGGAAAGGTTTGATGGTTTGAAAAGTTTGATGGTTTGAGGTGGTAA
>JAYSZC010000219.1:0-13889 GCA_043738235.1 Lewinellaceae bacterium
ATGACAACCAGTTAACAGGAAGGAGTTTTGCTAATATTTCAATCAGTAATGTACAGGATGCCACGGTTAATATTGCGCAATATCTGGCTAAATCCGCCGAATACACCCAGCTAACCGAGGCGCTGGATACCTCCGTAGAACTCCTGAAATTAATATCCTTGACCGAAGCGGAAAAAAGATTAAACCTATCCAAAAAAATTGAAACGCAGAAAGCCCTGATCCGATCCTTTGAACAGGACGTCGCGCGTTTAGCCGATACATTTAATCGCATTGAATTAAGGACCGACCGCCAGAAACAGGCCAAAGCTTATTTTGATGCCGGGCAAATCAGGGAAGCGGATGCCATTATTAAAACAGAGGATCTGGACCATGAATATGCGCAGGTGGAAGAACAGGAACGGAAGGCCAAAGCATTATTGAAAACCACTCGCGAAAAACGCCATATCCTCTCCGACGAATATCAGATAAAAGCCCAAGCCCTCACACTGAAATACGAGACCCCGGATCGTATTGAACAAGTCGTTTACTGCTATAAAAAAAGTATACAATGTTTTGAGAACGAATACAATTGCAGTAACTACGGCGATTTTTTGGACGGCCTGCATCAGGTCAACGATGCAAAGGTATATTACCGCAAAAGCCTGGATCATCTGAAAAAGAAAGGAAGCACAGTCCGGAAATTTTTACTATACGCCAAACTTGGAAGCCTGGAATCTTTTGAAAAAAACATTGAAGCAGCCTGGAATTATTTTAATAATTGCATTCAATTAATTGTTCAAAGCAAATCCGACCAAGGTCAATTCAGCGGCGGCTATGAAAAACTATTATATGGGTTAACCCATTTTCAGATCGATCTAAATAAATCGATAGCACTGACGGAAAACCTAAAATCAATTAAAGCAGAAACAACCCGGGAAATCCCTAAGTTGATCGAAGCGATCCAGGATTCCTTGTCTTCCGAAAATGACGCCTACCTCCAGGATCCGCTGTTATACGGCAAGACGCTCAAGAATCTGGCCTGGTATTTTCAGGCGGCAGATAAAAACCTGGAAAATGCAGAGTCTTATTATAAAATAGCCATTCGTCTGCTGGAAAATATTCAACAGGAAAAGCCGGCGCAACGGGATGAACGGCAGGATATTCTGGCCGAATTATATTGCCATTTCGGCCAAACCTATTTGCAATCCAAACCGGATGAAGCGATCGGCTATTTCTCCATGGCATTAAAGATCTATACCAAATTCGCCGAAACGAACCCGGAAAGATATTTAATTTATATCGCCTATTGTCAGAAACTGCTGGCAGTTACTTACGCGGGCAAAAACCAGATCGAAGATTCCATCAAAGCCTATTTGGAATCGATCAGCATTTACGAGGAGTATGCCGAACGCGAACCACAGACATTTAATTACCACTTAGCGGAATTATATAACTGGCTTTCAGGAGCTTACGATACTAATAATGATTGGGAGAAAAGCCTAGACGCATTGTTGTGTTCGGCGGAAATTTACCAGGAATTATTTGACAGGTCGAGTCAGCAGTATATGGCCCAATGGTTCCTAATGAACAATCAGTTAACTAATAAATTCTATTCATTTGAGTCTGCCGGAAAGGATCTGACCGATTTTAGCAATGATGCATTAATTACCAGTAACTCGGCCAAGCATTTCGACTATATTTTCGTACTGTTCGATATATCCAATATCTATGCCCGCAACCAAAAAAAGCATTTGGTGCCCTGGGTATTGTCTTATATCGAAACATCATTTAGACGGATCAAAGAGCCGAATATTTATGCTATCCAGCTGGCCATGCAGGTATCTCAATACCATGGAGATTTACTGCAGGACGAGGAAAAGTTTCAGGAGGCAGCAATTAAATACGAACGAGGCATTGAATTATGTGAACAATATGCTGATAGAATCGACACTGCCAGACAACAATCGTTATTATTGATTAGCGCGGGCGATGCTTATATGAACAGCCACAATCATGATCAGGCGATTTTATGTTATGAGCAAGGCCTGCTCTGGTATGAACAAGCGGTTGCAGAAGACCTGAACCATGCACAGGCTTTGCTCAATATCTACGGAAACCTGCGTTATTTGTATGCCAACCAGGAAAGCTATAGTAAAGCCCAGATTGCTTGCGAGAAACGGCTGGCTCTGCTGGAGAAACTCGTTGAAAATTATGACCAAAACCCATTATACGTAATGGCTGTCAAAGAACTGATGCTTTGCCAGTACCATATGAACCAAAAAGAAGATTCAATTCATAATGCGATGAAAGTGATCCTGTTATCAACCGAGATCAGAAAAAATCAAAAATGGAAGGGTTTCTTTGACGAACTGGATGAGAACGCCAATTTAGGCCTTTCCGTATTAAAACATTTTGAGGCGATAGAATGAGGCTGCAAACCAGCGTAATTAATAATACAGCGAACAATCGCTTCCCAAAAATGCTCCCGCCTTTCTTGGTGTTCTCGCCTCTCTCACACAGACGCCCCAGCGCCGCGCTAATAGTTGGTGGCAAATAAGCCTATCAATGAAACGAAAATATTTAAAACTAACTGACATGATGATTAAAATTAAATTCTTCACCCTAATCTTCGCCTTTATAAGTTTGGCAAGTTGCAAATCCAGTCAACTTAAATATGCAGCCATCCCAGAAACCGGGATGTTTAAGATTGCAATACTTTATCCGAATGGAGAAGAAAAAACCTTTGACATGGACTATTATGAAAAAACACACATGCCTATGGTCGCCGGATGGTTAGGCAAAAATTTAAAATTTTATGAAATTGATAAAGGAATATCCGGCAGAACACCAAATGATAAAGTGCCTTTTGTGGCGATAGGTTATTTTTACTGTTATGATATTGCTGAGTATAATAAAGCGATAGCACAAAACAGAGATGCAATTATCAGTGACATAAAAAAATACACCAACATTCAACCTGTTATCCAAATAAGTGAAATTAAACAATGGAGATACAACAACATAAAATAAAAAATAGAAACAGGGCTTTGAATCATTTTTACCTTTTCGGCGCCCTGAGCATCCTGATACTTGCCGCTTGTGCAGGTGTCAAAAACCGCACAGCCGAACAAGACTGGATATCACTGTTCAACGGGAAAGACCTCTCGGATTGGATCGTCAAAATACACCATCATGAGGTGGGCGACAACTACGGGAATACATTCCGGGTAAAAGACGGCGTCATACAGGTAAGGTATGACCAATACGACAAATTCAACGACCGCTTCGGGCATCTGTATTTCCAGGAGGTCTTTTCGTATTATCATTTGTCGCTGGAATACCGTTTTGTGGGCCGGTGGCGTTCGGATGCGCCCGTTTACACGCTCAAAAACAGCGGTGTGATGTTCCACGCTCAGGACCCCCGCACCATACCCCGTGAACAAGACTGGCCGATTTCGGTGGAAATGCAATTTCTGGCAGGCCTGGGCGACGGCAAGCCGCGACCTACGGGCAATATGTGCTCGCCCGGCACGGACGTGGTGTTTCAGGGAAAAATCGATCCCCGGCACTGCATCGATTCCAGCTCCAAAACATACGAAGGCGAACAGTGGGTCAAAGCGGAGATCATTGTTTTGGGCGACTCGCTGATTACGCATATCATCAACGGCGACACCGTACTGCAATATTCCAAACCGCAGATCGGCGGCGGCGTGGTCAACCGTTTTGAACCCGCGATGAAGCAGGATGGCAAACCGCTGCGTTCCGGCTATATCGCGTTGCAGAGCGAAGGGCAGGAAATTGATTTCAGAAATATAAAATTGCGGAAACTGAAGTGAAAGATTTTCCCGGAAACCCAACGAAGTCATACCGTTCCCGGAATCCGCTTCGGGTTATCGGCGAGGTCACAGACTGGCAAGGGCACTCCCCGGAACAGTTAAACGCAATGAAGGAACACCTGGAGCGACTTAAACAACTTGGTATTGAGGCAATAGAGGACTAAGCCGGGTTTTCACTTTTACCACAACGGACACTAAGTGGTTTCACAAAGGACACAAAGCGTAGAGTTGACGCTTCCCGCTTAGTGATTACTGTAGGCTGGCATAAATCATCACAAATGACTATAATAATGCGGTCAACTCTACGCTTTGTGTCCTTTGTGAAACCACTTAGTGTCCGTTGTGGTAAAAAAACATACGGTAAAAAGTTTAATAAACGTAGCCAAACAAAAGGTATAAAAACCCGCTTTCGATGTTTCTTTGCGCCTGAACAATTTTGATAAGTAATCAAACGAAAATTCGTTTTGGCTAAATTATTTGTAAATGATTGATTATCAACACAAATAACGGATAACTAATAACGAATAACTACTTACCGGTATCATGGCAAACAAAGCATTCCTCCTCATCCTCGACGGCTGGGGAATCGGCCCCAAACTCAGCGCAGATGCAATATATCAGGCCAATACGCCTTATTTTGATAGTTTAATGCAGCGTTATCCGCACAGCACGCTCGTTACATTCGGAGAAGAAGTGGGCCTGCCTGAAGGGCAAATGGGCAACTCGGAAGTAGGGCACCTCAATATCGGCGCCGGACGCATTATTTGGCAGGAACTGGCGCGGATCAACAAAGCCGTTCGCGAGCGGGAAATCCATGAAAATCCGACCCTGCTGGATGCTATCGCTTATGCCAAAAAAAATGGGAAAGCGATTCACTTGGTAGGTCTCGTCAGCGATGGCGGCGTGCATTCGCACATCGAGCACCTGAAAGCGCTCATCGACATCGTGGAAGAAAACGGCGCAGATCGCTGCTTTGTCCATGCTTTCACCGACGGGCGCGATTGCGACCCCAAAAGTGGCAAGGACTTTATCGGCGAACTCCAGCAGTTTCTGTTTGGTAAAAAAACCTGCATTGCTTCGCTGATCGGGCGCTACTACGCTATGGATCGCGATAAACGCTGGGAACGGGTGAAACGTGCGTACGACCTCCTGGTACACGGCATCGCAGCAAGCAGCACCACCGATTTTGCAGCATATCTCCGGGAATCGTATGAAAAAGGGATTACCGACGAATTTGCGGAACCGGTCGTTTCGTCCAATGCCGAAGGAAAAATTCAGGAAGGCGACGTTGTCATTTGTTTCAATTTCCGCACCGACCGCCTGCGCGAACTCACTACCGTGCTTTCTCAAAAAGATATGCCGGAATTTGACATGCGCCCCCTGCCGCTCTATTACGTGACCATGACGCGGTATGACGAATCTTTCCACAACGTACACATCATGTTTGAAAAAGACGATGTAGCGATGACGATGGGAGAAATCCTCAGCCTGGCAGGACGCACGCAGGTACGTATCGCTGAAACGGAAAAATACCCGCACGTTACTTTTTTCTTTTCCGGCGGCCGCGAACAACCTTTCGAGGGGGAACGCCGGCTCATGGTGCTTTCCCCGAAAGTAGCGACCTACGACCTGCAACCGGAAATGAGCGCGCCCGGTATCACGGAAGCCATTATGCAGGACATTCGCGAGCACCAACCGGATTTTATCTGCCTCAACTTTGCCAATACCGATATGGTGGGCCACACCGGCATATTTAGTGCCGCTATGAAAGCCGCTGAAACGGTGGACGAATGCCTGAGCCGGATTGTGCCGCTGGCCCTCGCATACGACTACGCCTGCATCCTCATTGCAGACCATGGCAATTCAGACTACATGATTAATGAAGACGGCACACCCAATACCGCACATACTATGAATCCGGTGCCTTGTATTCTTGTTCGCAAGGAAATGCGCCCCAGCGAAATGCTGCGAAACGGACGCCTGGCGGACGTGGCGCCTACCCTGCTGGAACTACTGGGCGTGGCGCAGCCGGAGGTGATGACGGGGAAGAGTCTTTTAATGATGAATGATGAATGATGAATGATGAATATTTGGCCCGACAGATGAAGTAGATTTTATTTATTTTCTTTTAAAGTATTGATTTTCAATAAATTAGCGTAAATTCATCATTCATCATTCATCATTCATCATTCATCATTCATCATTCATCATTCATCATTTTTTCAAAGCCTTACCATTTTCCGCACCGCCCGCAACTCCGCCGTTTCCAACTGGTAATACAGAAGGCCCGGCTGAACGGCAGACAGCTCGATCTGTACCGAATGCATACCCTGAGCGAAGAAGCCCGATTGTGTAAATACGACCCGCCCGTTGCTGTCGAACACCTGCAAAGTGGCCTCCGATGCGCGGGGCAACTGGAAACGGATCAGCGTTTTATCAGCAAACGGATTGGGTTGGTTTTGCAACAGGGCAAAGCCGTCGGCATCCACAAAACTCAATGCCACATCCGCCGGAATTACCTGCTTTCCCTCTCCCGTCAACCAGGCAGCGGCAGGCGTTATTTCGCTGCCGAGCTGTAGCAGGTCGCATAACTCGCCTGAACGTGCAGCCCTGAACCGGAGGGAAAACGTACCCGGTTCGGTATTTTCACAAGACACCGTCAACGCGCTTTTTTCGTAAAAACGGGCAAATTGATCGGATGTCATGCCCTTGCCAGGCAGTATTTCGAGCAATTCCATATTCTGGTACTGCATGGTAAACTGGAAGCCATCGCTCGGCTGAAGCGTGGAAAAAGTAGCCGTAAACTCCTCTCCGGCAACCACACTCCTTTGTTGAGTTTGCAAAGCCAGCACCTGCTCCCTGCGATCGGGGATGTCGGCATCTACGTTTTGCGGATCGACAGAGGTATTTACATCGCCGACTTTCAGGCCGATAAAATTAAACAAACCTCCGTTCAGAAAGTAGTAGGAGCTGTCTGACTCCGGAAAAACCGGCTCAAACGGATTAACCGGATCGGGAAAATCATAGGTGCTTGGCACAAAACGCCAGGTCGTATTATCCGGCAAGGCATTGTAAATTCCCAGAATCAGTTTCCGAAGTTCTACTACATCAAAAGCGGTGACGAGACCTGATTTATTCGCATCGGCGGCAATAATCTTGTACGGCGAATCGAGGGTATCCAGACCGAGTATGTGCCGGGAAATCAGGAGCAGGTCAAATGTGGTAACCCCGTTGAGCGGATCTGTGTTTTTATACGCATAAACGGCTGCCTTACCGCCGGTAAAAACCGGCCCGATCGACATCGGATCTACAAAAATATCGTATGCTCCGTTCAGGTCAGTCGTATCGGAAAGTGTTAAACTGTTGACTCCCTTTACCAGATAGGTCAGTATGGAAACGTCTTTCACACCCATGCCGTTTTCTGTCGTGACGATCCCCGTAATATGATTGGCCTGCGGCGGCGTCTCCAGGTCGCAACTATCCACATGGACAGTCACTTCACAAAATCGCTCGTTTCCATAAGTATCCCGTACCCAAACCTCGACCTCTTTGCTAGTATTTCCATCTGCAACGCATTGAAAATCAATGTGCTGTGCTGCGTTTGTGGGAAATCCCGTTCCTTCGCCTGAAAGGCGAAAAGCCGACTCCAGCAGATTTGAAGGCGTACAATTATCCGTAGCGCTCCACAATACATTGTCCATTTGAAGGGTGGCAATGCCCGGATCTTCCTCGAAATAGACCGTCACATCATCGGGACAAATAATATCAGGCGCCTTACCGTCGCGTATGGTAAAACTACGGGAACAGATGACCTGATTGCCGCACTCATCTGTGATGTACCATTCGATCCGGTGCATACCATAAGGCAATTGGGGCGCCACATATACCTGCTGGTCAACCAGCGTATTAAAGCGCAGGGAAGCCGTCGCTTTTGCCGTGGAGCGTACGACCTGTAAAGCAAATCCCCACTTTTGAATGGCGACAACCGGACGCTCGTCGAACTGGCGGATTGTACCACCACTGTAATTCGGCGTATTAACATTATTAAATCGCACCGTATTGAAACCCGGTAAATTATTGCTTTCTATCACGGTTTCCTGTATTTCATCGCCATCGAGATCGAGAAACAAGAGGTAACGAAACGCCAACTCACCGCCACTGCAAACGTCATTGGCCGTAATGCTTAAATCCACTGGAGCTTCACACAAATTACTTGTTTCATGCACCGGATCCACCCAATAACTTTCATTCCAGAGTTGTATACTGTTATTCGAAGAATCCGCCACAACCAGGTTGGTCGTCTGACAATTTTCAAGTATCGGCGGCTGATTGTCGATGACCCGGATGATCTGCTTATACTGGTAACCGTTCGTATTGGCAGACCAGAAATTGCCAAAAAGGTCGGTAGGCGCCCATTCGCCCGTTGTACCCGGAGCCGAAACGACCGGGCCTGTCAAAAAAGGAGGATTGGGAATGTTGACCGGCGGAATGCCTGCATTGTACTGGCAAAGATTGCGCACGTACCAGGTTCGTTCTATTTCAAAACAAACATTCGGAACACTCGTATTGACCACATCGGTAAAGGAAATATCAATAGATTCACAACCGCCCGGCAATTGAAATATTTCCGGCGACCCATAATCGGCGGACGCTACACAGGTCGCCATGTTCAGGTCGTCGGGGAATCGCACATAATAATGTTGTGGCGCCGGATCAACGGTGATCTGTTGCAAGCAATAGGATATTTGTCCGAAAGGGTTGACGATGTTAAAAATACGTGTAATATGACCCACCTTGCATAAGGTGTCAAACAACGAAAAGTCCAGTTCGATAAAACTGGAATCCACATCGCAGGAAGCGGGAAAATCGCCGTAAGCCGCAAAAGTCGGATCAAACTCCGAACAGTTAATGGTGATGTCCGGTAAATTATCACAAAGCGGAGGGAAGGTATCTCTCAAAATAATACGCGTCGTGCATTGGGCAAAATGACCAGTTCCAAAAGTGTCCTGCACTGCCCCGGAAGGTGGCAAGTTATCATATACCCGAAGCGTAGCCGTCAGCGTATCTTCCAGATCGCCACAGCATAGCAACAGCGTGTCGTCATAAGCCGGCGCAGCCTGACAGGCGCCCGGCTTATTCAGTCTGCCTTTGAAAGCGACCGGCAGGCAATTGTCTGACGAACCGATGTCCATTTCTTCAGCGGGCACAAGTGCACGCCCGTCAGGCCCCAAATGCACCACAATCAAATTTTTACAAACAGCAAGTGGCGGTGTCATATCAAGTACGGTCATCTCGAATTGACAGCTGCCGGTATTACCGCACGCATCCGAGGCAATATACGTGAGCAGCGTTGTACCTACGGGAAATTGCGTCACGTCGTCCAGCACGCCCAGGGTATCTATTGCCGCCGGATCGTTGCCGGGAAAATCCGTCAGCATACCCACCCGCGTCCGCAGGGTATCGCCTTGCATCCAGCGCGCCTGAATGGAAGCGATATGTGAGCATCCATCGCTGATAACGGCATCGGGTAAAGGCGCCGTTCCACGACAAGCCGTAGCATTCACGGTTACGGTCAGTTGAGCCGGACAAGCCACCTGTGGCGGCAAAGTATCTTGTATATCAATGCGTTGCACACCCAATCGCTCTTCTGATGTTTCCGTGTCCAGCAGGTACCAGTTTCTGAAAACCTGTTTAGCCAGGCCACAGCTGACGCCGATACTGTCGACATGTGTAAATACAATGGCGCAGGCATCGAGTGGCAAATTTTGATCTGCATAAACGATGTAAGGCTGCCCTGCCACAGCAGGCGAATAAGCAAGCGAACCGGCGCATTCATACGTTACATCTGCCGGAAAAAGCACATCCTCCAGGTTACTTTTTGTCTGGTAGATATATTGCTCACAGGTAGAACTATTGCCGCTGTCGTCCGTAACAATCCATACCCGACGGGTAAATTTGAGGATTTGTGTCATCGGATCGTATATATCCACAAAAGTTAGCGTGCTCAAAAAATTAGTGTCCACCACCGTACCGCAGGCATCGCTGATTTGAGGAAAAGCAGTAGTAATGCCAAGACTGTCCAACAGATACTCGGGCCACACGGAGCTTATTTCGCAGGGAATAGTAATATCCTCACACAATATATTTGGCCCCTGCACATCCCGCACAGTGACGCTTCCCGTACACATATTATTGGTGTTGTGAATATTTCGTACCCGGAACATGTACGTTTTATCTTTATCAATAATGTTGAATATGCCGGGCAACCAAGGACCGTTGCCCAATGGCAGCGTTTTGTCCACTTCCAGCACATAACTTTCCGGGCAGCCTGTTTGTAAATTCTCCAGGAAAAAAGTGGCGGGTGGCGTCGCTATACAATTATTCGACAGGGCAACTACCCGGGTTGCATGGCAGTCGACGAGATGCGGAAAATTGTTGACGGTTACGGTAAAGGAACAGGCCGCCGTATTGCCTTCGGCATCCGTTACCCGAAACGAATTAACGGTTTGTCCGATCGGAAACGGCTCTGTGTTTGAAAACCCGCTGAGTTGTGTCAATACAAATCCCGGTTCATCATCGTAGGCCACCACCGTATAGTTGAATAAAGTGTCGCAGGCGCCTGCCGCCAGTATAAAGGTTGTACTTGCGGGGCAATTAATTGCAGGCGGCGACGAATCGACCGATTTTATTTCAGGATGGTTGAGCGGGGCGAACAAGTGGGCCGGGGGACTTCCGGCATTCAATTGTCCCAAAAAAAACAGCAAGGGAAGGAGTAGTAATCGGCTCATAGTAGTAGTTATTCGTTATTGGTTATCAGTTGTTGATAATCAAGCATTTGCAAAGAGATTAATCTAAACTACCCTGGTTGAGGGTGCATTTCAAATGGTTGTTGCGGTATATTGACGGGGTGACTTCGAGTCACCCCGTCAATATACCATACCAAAACCAAGCCGTTTTTTTGGAGTGTTTCGTGTTTGGTGTTTCGTATTTGGGACGCTTCGCCTTTGGCAACAGTGAGTAGTTTGGGCGGAGCTCTCCAAACACCAAACACGAAACACGACATTCACGCCCAAACCGTGCAGCCCTCCGTACAATTGGTACAAATATCGATCTGATCGCGGCCCCGGAGGAGATTGCGCCGGAAGGCATTGTAGGCCGGACTATGCCAAAGTTCCGTGAAGGGCATCGTTTTGAGGTCGCCCAAGCGGTGTTGCGCATCTTTATCAAAACAGCAGGGAACCACCAGGCCATCCCAGGTGATGACGCAGGAATGCCACAATTTCCAGCAGTGATTGGCTAAGGCGTTTTTAACAGACCACTGCCCATCGGCTTGTTGGCGGTAACGGGCAAAGCGATCGATGCTGGGAATGAGTGGGTTACCTTGTTGATAATCATATACTTGCGCCGTTTTTAGTTTCACCTCATCCACGCCGATTTCTTTTGCGAGCCGGTAAATATCCGGAATCTGGTGCTCATTCGGGCGTACCACCAGGAATTGAAAAACGATATGCGGGTGGCGGGCGCCAAGTTTCTTTTTCCAGGCCACTACATTGCGGGCGCCCTGCAGCACCGTTTCCAGTTTTCCTTCCACCCTGTATTGCTGGTAAGTATCCTGTGTGGTACCGTCCACCGAAATAATGAGCCGGTCGAGGCCCGATTCGACGGTGCGCCGCGCATTTTCATCGTTTAAAAAATGGCCGTTGGTACTGGTAATGGTAAAAATCCGCCGGTCATGGGCATATTTTACCATCTCCAGAAATTTAGGATTGATGTACGGTTCTCCCTGAAAATAAAAATACAGGTAAAAAAGATCGCGGTGCAGCTCATCCACGGTACGACGAAAAAAATCTTCTTTCAAATTCCCCGTTTCCCGGCTGAAGGCCCGTAGTCCGCTCGGGCATTCGGGACAGCGCAGGTTGCAGGCAGTGGTGGGTTCGATACTCACTGTCACCGGCAGGCCCCACTGCACGGGCCGGCGCAACCACTTGGTCAGCTGGTATGAGGCCAGCACTTTGGCGAAGTTCCAGGCGCGGCGCGGCGTTATTTTGACTATAAAATTGAGGCTGTCATTCCAGGAGATATACATACGTGCAAAGGTAAACCATGATGGAAAGGATTTGGTTGATGCACTTGATTGGATTTTTATGATTTACTTTTGCGTGGGTTTACCCCATAGTGCACATAGGAAGTTCACATAGAACACATAGCAGGACACTCTGGATTGGCATTATGTGCCCTATGTGAACTTCCTATGTGCACTATGTGGTAAAAAAAGAAAAAATGTCTATAGAATCTAAAATCGGAAAAGGTGTCATGCGCGAAACGGCGCTCCTGATAGGTGTGGCGGCTGTCGGACTGGTCGGCTTATTGGTACTTCAGTTTGCCCGAAAAGATATCGCCCCGCCCAAAGAAAAATCGATGGTGCAGGCGGAAAGCCGGCAACAAAGCAACGACGCTCAAACCGCCGCACCGCTGCAACGTATTCCCGGCGAATTGTTGCGCACCAGCGAGTACCCGGAAGCAGGCAAACCTTTTAAATTTTACATGATAAAATCCAGCACCGGGCCAACTTACCAGCTGGATTTCGGAGACGGCAGCCCCCGCAAAACCTTTGTGAACGGCGCAGTAAGCCATACTTTCAAAAAACACGGCCCCTGTATGGTCACCCTGTATGCCTCGTACGAAGGCCAGGAAGTGCGGCTCGATACCCTCCAAAAAGTGGTGGCCCGGGTGAAAACAGAAGCCCCCGTAGCGCCTATTATTGATTTTTGAGACTTTAATTGCCCAAAAAAACCGGATGTATTTGGTACAATTACCCTTTTGAGTAGTTTTACCCCTTTAGAGTGTGCCTGGGATTATCCTGCCAAACGGTAGCTCAATCAAATTATCCAATCAATAAAATCAACAATGAAGAAAATCGGAATTTTACATGGCAAAGAGCGCTCTTTCCCGGAGGCATTCGTAGCGCGCGTCAACTCCAAAAATGTAAAGGGAGTACATGCCGAACCCACAGTAGTAGACGAGCTGATGCAGGGCGAACCGACTCCTTATGCAGTGATGATTGACCGGATCAGCCAGGACGTACCTTTTTACCGCGCCTACCTGAAAAACGCCGCCCTCAATGGCACGGCTGTTTTGAATAATCCTTTCTGGTGGAGCGCCGACGAGAAGTTTTTCAACAACTGCCTCTCTACCAAAGTGGGCGTACCCGTACCCCGCACCATTCTGCTGCCTTCCAAAGAAATGCCACCGGACACCTCCGGCCAGAGTTTCAGCAACCTGAAATACCCGCTCGACTGGGAAAAAATGATCGATTACCTCGGCGGTTTCCCACTTTTTATGAAACCGCATTCCGGCGGCGGCTGGAAAAGTGTGTATAAAATCGAAAACTTCGACGAATTCTTCCGCGACTACAACGAAACCAATACCCTCGTGATGATGCTGCAGGAAGCCATCGACTTCGATGCCTACTTCCGCTGCTATTGCCTCGGCGGCAAATACGTGCGCATCATGGACTATGAACCGCGCAATCCGCACCACCTGCGCTATGTGGCCGACCACAAAGTCTCGAAAGAACTGCGCGCGGAAATGCACGACTATGTATTGAAGCTCAATCACGCGTTGGGTTATGATTTTAATACGGTCGAATTTGCCATCCGCGACGGTATTCCTTATGCCATCGACTTCTGCAATCCGGCGCCCGATGCCGATATTGCTTCCGTAGGGGAAGAAAACTTTGAATGGGTGGTGGAAAATGCCGCTAATATGGCTATCGAAAAAGCGCTTGCCCACAAAGCCGGCGCAAATAACCTGACCTGGGGAACCTATGTCGGCGGCGCAGTCAACGGATTAATTCCCTCTATGCCGGTTGCTGAAAAGGCGGCGGCGGCTAAAAAAGCCACCCACAAAGCATCCAAAACAAAGAAGTAAACTACCATTTTAGGAATGAGGGATGAGGGATGGCCGAGCGTGATGTCAAATTAGGAATGAGGAATGAGGGATGAGGGATGGCCGAGCGTGATGTCAAATTAGGAATGAGGAATGAGGAATGAGGGATGGCCGAGCGTGATGTCA
>JAYSZC010000220.1:0-5002 GCA_043738235.1 Lewinellaceae bacterium
ATGCCACACCCGATTTTTAAAAATGCCGGACTTCAACGCGAATTTGACGAAAACGGCTTTGTCGTGATCGATCTCATCGACCGGGATCAGGTAGCCGAACTGCTGGATTTTTACAACAGCCTGCAAAACGAGCCCGCTCCGGGAAACGGATTTCAGGTAAGTTTGGACAACGAAAACCCGGAGTTTGTCCGGCGGATTTCGAGCAGGCTAATTGAAAGCCTGAAGGCTAATGTGAGTCGCCATTTTGAAAACCACCGGATTTTTACCGCCAGTTTTGTGGTGAAAGAACCCAACCCGGTCAGCCTCGTGCCGCCGCATCAGGACTGGACTTTTGTGGATGAAAACCATTTCTATTCGGCCACGATCTGGTGCCCTCTGGTGAATGTCGATCGGGAAAACGGCGGATTGGGAGCTATCAAAGGCAGCCATTTGTTGTATGACCATGTGCGGCCTTCCCCTTCGCCGCAGTTTGCGCCGCCCTTCCACAACCAGATGGCTGCGGTGATACCATACCTGAAAATCATCGATCTCCGGGCAGGTCAGGCGCTGGTGTTTAACAATAAAACCATTCACGGCTCGCTGCCCAACTACTCCGAGCGGACACGGGTCGCATTCGGCATTGGCGTCACGCAACAGGAGGCTGCGCTCCGGCATTACTATTTGTTGCCAAATCAGGAAAAACCACTCATGGAGGCTTATGAAGTGGAGCCTGATTTTTTCCTGCACTACAACAATGCCCGGCTGAAAGCGATGTATGAAGCGGGCGAAAAACCAGCCGGACTCAACAGCGTCGGCGTATTTCTGCTGCAACCAAAGCAGTTTACGACAGAAGCGCTGGAGGAAAAATTCAGGGCTGCAGGAAACACGGCGGATGAAAACCTGGCTACGCAGGCGGCAGCGCTTTTTACAAACGGCTACCCCTCCGCAAACCCTCCATCAGGCGCGCTGCCATTCTGGAAAGTGTACACCCCGCTGAATATTTACAGGGAAATAAAATACCGCCTGGGAATATGACGGAACGATCCTTTTTTGAAATATACACGCCGCGCAATATCTGGCTGGAAATCGTCCACCGGTTTAGAAAACTGGGAAGCTGGCGGGCTAATAATCATGCCCATCCAACAAAAACCAAAACATACGATCCCGGACACGCCCAAAGTGTCGGTCAATTTTACAATGAAAACCACGAGCATTTTTTGAAAGTGTACGGCCAGGTTATTCAGGCTTTTCGTACAAAAGACGTCAACGGTTTGCTGGATTATCAAATGCACAGCATGGGCTTGCAGGCTGCTCAGCGCCTCCTCGACGCCGGCTGCGGGATGGCTGCGCCTGCGGTGTATTTTGCCCGCCACCTCGAATTACACATCGACGCGGTCACCATTTCCCAAAAGCAATACGAAGCAGCCCTCGGCCATGTGGCCGAAGCCGGTCTCGGCAGCCGCGTAAAAATCGTTTGCGGCGATTATCACCGGTTGCCGGAGTTGTTGCCGCCCGGACAGTACGACGGGGTGTATTTCCTGGAATCTTTCGGCCATTCCAGGGGTAAAAAACACCTGATAGACGTGTGCTGGACCATGCTGAAACCCGGCGGTTTTCTGTATGTCAAAGACCTGTTTCGCAAAATGCCGCTGGCGCCGCAGCAAAGCGCCATTATTGACCGCGAAATCCGAAAAATCAACGCCGCTTATCATTATGAGGTGGCGAACCTGAACGATGTGTTAGACTGGTTGCGCGGCAAAGGTTTTATGGTGGAATTCCTGAAATCAATCGCCCTGAAACCGGAAGATTTTGAAAACCTGGATATCTCCAATATTTTCCAGGAGCTGACCGGCATTGCCACCATCGACAACTGGGCCGAATATGTATTCCCGGTTGATTTTTTCGAGGTAAAATGTATCAAACCCGGTTTCGATTTATCGGAGCGGCCCGACCGGCATTTTCTGCAAAATATTTCACAACAGCAGATCAATAAGTAAAAAGGGCAAAATTGCAAAGGGCAAAAAGCAATGTAAATCAATGAGTTACAGAAGATTTAGTATCAACTAATTTTGCACACTTACTTAAAAGCCATGAATAACACCGCTATGGAGGTCAAAGGGCTGCGCAAGATGTACACACGGACAGGGCTTCCCGTGTATCGCAACCTCCGGGAAGATATTCGACTCTGGTGGAAACGGTTGAAAGGGCTTTTCAGCAGGCAGCAAACCGGCGCGTTTCATGCCCTGCAAAACATCCATTTTTCTTTGGAAAAAGGGGATGTACTCGGGGTGATCGGGCGAAACGGCGCCGGCAAAAGCACCCTGCTGAAAATACTTGCGGGTATTGTGAAACCCGATTCCGGCACGGTTACCTACCGGGGCAGGCTGGTGTCGATTCTTGAATTGGGCGTCGGGTTTCACCCTGATCTGAGCGGCAGGGAAAATGTTTTTCTGAACGGTATGTTGCTCGGCATTCCCCGGCAAAACATCCAACAGCGTTTTGACGACATTGTGGCGTTTAGCGAACTCGGCGCGGCCATTGACGAGCCGGTCAAACATTATTCTTCAGGCATGTACCTGCGCCTGGCATTTTCCGTTTTCACCCACTTTGAAGCGGACATCCTGCTGCTCGATGAAGTAATGGCGGTGGGCGACCTGGCATTCCGACAAAAAAGCCACCGGCAGATTTCGGCGCTGGCCAATGCGGGTACTACCATTGTTATCGTGAGCCACGATCCCGAACAAATTAAAGGCCTGTGTAACAAGTGTTTGTGGATCGAATCCGGCGAAGTGGCTGCGTTTGGAACATCTTCGAAAGTGGTGGATGCCTATATTGAAAAGTGTTTTTTTAAAGAAGGTGGCATATCGCAGGAAAGTGATATGCTCATGGAGCGGCATCAAACGACCTGGAGAAAAGGCCTGCGTATTATGGATGAAATCGTCATGCTGCGATTCAGTTGTAAAGCCGCTCAAAAAAACATAGATGCCGACATCACTACCTCGGACGATATAGAGATCGCAATGGAGTTCCAAAAACTCCACGACGAACACCCCATTGACCTGGGCATTTCCATTCTTTCCCTGTACGGCGCCTGGGTGCTGGCCGATAGTTCCGGCATGTACACAAAATTTGACGGCGTAGTCAGGCGTTCAGGTACTTATATGGTCAAGTGTATGGTGCCGGCCGGGCGTATCAACTTCGGTATTTACCAACTCGGCCTTTTAATCTCCCGGGAAGAAGCGCTGATCTACCAGGATCAGGCCCTGCTGAATCTCAAAATACGGTATGAGGAAGAGCCTGGCGTGAAAGGCCATTTGGCCGGCCATGCCGGCAGCCTCGTCAAGCCGCCCGGTATTTGGGAAATTCAATACCTGACACCATGATACGCACAACAAAAACCGTTTTTTGCATTCTCGCGCTCTCCCTGAGCGCCCAGGCCGTTGCCCAAACGACACTGTCGCTGAGCGCAGGCCTTGCCGCATCCTGGCAAACCACCCGGCTCTCCGGTCAGCGCCACACTACTCATCCGATCTTTGCGCCTGCGGCAAATGTAGCCGTCGACATCCCGCTCAATGCGCAGTGGACGATTCAACCCGCCCTTGGTTTTATTCAAAAAGGCGGCGAATTCCCCCTGGATTATACCGGGCCGGGTTCCGGCGGTCGAACGCTGCGCATCACCGAACTGGATGTGGCTGTGCGGGCCAGATACCGGAAAACAGGGGAACGCGTCCATACGTACCTGGCGCTCGGGCCGTACGCGGGTTTTTTGCTTAGCAAAAAAATAAGCATCAATGGCCAGACGACCGACGACAACAGTCCGTATCGCGTGGCAGAATTCGGACTCAGCCTGGCGCCCGGCATTGAAATCCCCCTTCGATCGGCCCTGCTTTTTATCGAAGCCAGGTACCTGCTCGGTATCACGCAGGTCAACGATGATGCTGATAGTCCGGTTCTGGTAAAAAACAAGTTGCACAGCGCCGGTTTATCGGCGGGATTCAGATGGCCAGTCGGCGGTAAAAAAGAATAACAGCATGGTACACCTGGCGCATTTGGTCAATCCCTTCCAGCCGATAGCGGATGCAGCGATGTGTTTTGCCCAGTCGATTACTTTGGAGACAATGCGCATCGCCCGCGACGAGGCCTCGAAGGCCGGGGTGGAGGTTGCCTTGCTGAGCGCCCAGTTTCCCGAAGACCACGCGGTAGTTCCCGATTATTTTACCAAAACGCCCGACCTGGAGCGCTCTGCTACCTATTTTCAAACTTTCAGCAGACCCAAAAAACTGCCGCTGATCGCAGACTTGCTCGACCGACTATACCAGGCAACAGAAGCGCCGTATCTGATTTACACCAATGTAGATATCAGTCTGCAGCCGCATTTTTATATAGCAGTTGCCCAAAAAATAGCCTCCGGCCTCGATGCTTTTGTTATCAACCGCCGCCGTCTGCCCAGTCATTTCCACTCATGGGATGAATTGCCGCAGATGTACGAGCATCCGGGATTTCCGCATCCGGGTTTCGATTGTTTTGTATTTCGCCGGGAGCTTTATCCGCTGTTCCGGTTGGGCCAAGTTTGTATCGGAATACCTTTCGTGGAGATTACCTTGTCCCAGAATTTATTTTGTTATGCACGCAAATTCGAGCTGTTCGACCGGGATTTTCTCACTTTTCACATCGGCATGGAGATTTTCAAAAAGAGAGATCCTGAGTATTTCAGGTTTAATAAAACGGAATTCTGGAAATGTGTCGACCTGCTATGGCCTGATCTGGATTCCAGGAAATTTCCCTGGGGCGAGCGTTCTTTTTTCTACCGGATGATACGTTGGGGCCTGCATCCCTGCATTCCTATCAGGCTGGCGTTGATGCTGGAAACGCGACGATTTTAGGTTAGTGTTTCGTGTATGGTGTTTGGTGTTTAGGGGTGCTTCGCTTTTGGCCTTCAACGCGAGTTTTTTTACCACAAAGTGCACGAAGGGGTTTCACAAAGGACACTAAGCGTAGAGTTGACCGCATTTTTCCAGTCATT
>JAYSZC010000221.1:0-13867 GCA_043738235.1 Lewinellaceae bacterium
CAAAGTCATTCAGCCAGCCCTGCATGAGATACCAGGCAATCGGCGAGGCAATGACCATAGCGATGACGACCAGTTTCAGAAAATCCCTGGCCAGCAAACCGGTAATGCCCAATACCGAGGCGCCGAGTACTTTGCGGATGCCGATTTCCTTCATGCGCCGCTCGGCCATGAAGGTTGCGAGGCCAAACAGCCCCAAACACGCCACCAAAATGGCAAACCCCGAAAAAAACGACATCAGCGAACCCATACGCTGTTCGGTGCGGTAGAGAGCGTCGTATTGTTCGTCGAGAAAGATGCAATTAAAAGGGCGCATGGGCACCACCGATTTCCACACGGTTTCCACTTGCGACAGCACCCGCGCCATGTCCTGTCCCTTGCCGACCCGCACCAGTGCCGATGCAAAGTGAAGCAAACCCGGTTCGTTGAAAAGCACCACCGGTTCCACTTTCCCCCGGAGCGAAGCGGTGTGAAAATCGCCCACCACGCCTACGATGGTGCCCGGCCCGCGCTGCGCCGAGTTGCCGAGCAAGCATTTCCGCCCGACCGCTTCCTCTGCCGTGAGGTTATAATGCCGCAAAAAGGCTTCATTGACCATGAATTCGTTGATGGTGCTGTCGCCTCGAATTTTTGCGGGGTCGAAATTGCGCCCTGCAAGCAATTGAATATCGAGTGTTTGCAAATAATGGACATCGGCGGCAATGCCGCCCACCATGTGCCAGTCGCTACCGTCGGTAGGGTTGGGGTCGAGCGAAAAACCGTTGCCGATGACGGTCTCGAACGGCGAACGCCCGGCGCGCGCCACCGATTCGACGCCGCTCAACGCCCGCAGTCGTTCGCAAAAAGGCTCGAGACGGCTCAACAATTCAACATTGCCCCGCAAAAGGATAACTTGCTCTTTGTCCAGGCCGAGTTTTTTCGTTTGCATAAAATCGAGTTGCGCGCGCACGACGATGACGCCGACAATCAGCATGGTCGAAATAGCAAATTGGCAAACCACCAGCCCCCGGCGCAGCGTCATTCCGACCACACTGTGCTGGACCGACTGCCCTTTCAGCACGGTCATCGGCCTGAAACGCGCCAACATAAAGGCCGGGTAAAGCCCTGCCAACACAGAAAGCAGCAACCAGCCAGCCCCGATTCCTGCCAAAAATCGCGCTTCTAGCAACCGGAACTGGATTTCCTGAGCGAGCAAAGCATTCAACGTCGGCAAAAACGCCCATGCCAGACCAACCGAAATCAGCACTGCCGGCAGCAACAACAAAAACGATTCGCTCAAAAACTGCTGCATCAATTGCCCCCTTTGCGCTCCGACTGCTTTGCGAATGCCGACTTCTTTGGCGCGCATCGAGGCGCGGGCGGTGGTCAGGTTGACATAATTGACGCAAGCCATCCCCAAAATCAACGCAGCGACCACCCCGAAAATGCCGAGGTAACTGCGGTCAGTGATGCGGAGTTGATTGGAAAAGTTGAACGCTTGTGTGTTGAAATGCACCGCTGTGAGTGGCTCCAGCGGCAGGTGCAGGGTGTTTTGGTCGGGGTCGGCTTCGGGGTTAACCCATTTTTCAATTTTCGCGGCGAGGGCTGCGGGGTCGGCGCCGGGGCGCATCAGCAGCCAGGTGGTATAGTTGGGGTTGTTCCATTCTACCTTGTTTTCTGCGGCATCGAAATCGTCGAGGCTGTAATGTGAGGTCAAAAAATTAAACGAGAAGTGCGAATTGGCGGGTATGTTTTCCACGACCGCCACGATTTCATAGTCTTTTTTGTTATTGAAATTGAGTTGTTTGCCCAGCGGCGAAGCGTTGCCGAAGTATTTGTGCGCCATTTTCTCCGTGATGACGAGCGTGTTGGGGCGGCTCAACGCGGTAGAAAGATCGCCTTGCACGGCTTTGAAATCCAGTACGTTAAAAAAATTGGGGTCGGCATAACAAAAGCCCGATTCGTCGAACATGGTTTCGCCGTGCCGGATGGTGCGGGGGCGCCATTCGCTCGAAAACCGCGTAGCGTCCTCGATTTCCGGGAACTGATTTTTCAGTTGCGGCGCCACGAAAACGGGCACCGAAGGCGACAAAATCTGCTTGCCACCCATCATGACATCATAATTGAGGCGGTAAATACGCTCTTTTTTGCTGTGAAACCCATCGAAACTCAGTTCGTGGCTGATGTACAGCACGATGAGCAGACAAGAGACCAGGCCAATACTCAACCCTGCGAGATTAATCAACGTGTAGCCGCCGTTGGTTTTGAGCGCTCGAAAAGCGAGGAGCAGATTGTTTTTTAGCATCGTCCCTAATTTTTTAGTTTGTCGAAAATCAATGTTTTGAAACTGTACATTCACTCGCTGCGCAACGATTTGACAGGATTCGCCAACGCCGCTTTCATGCTCTGAAAACTCACCGTCAAAAAAGCAATCAAAATGGCGGCTAAACCCGCCAGCACGAACATCCACCATTGTATCTCAATGCGATAAGCAAAATCGGAGAGCCATTTATTCATCGCCCACCAGGCGATGGGCGAGGCGATGAAAAGGGCGATTACCACCAATTTCAGGAAGTCGCGGGTCAGCAGTCCGGTAATACTGACCAGGCTCGCGCCCAGCACCTTGCGGATGCCGATTTCCTTGCGCCGCCGCTCGGCGGCAAAAGTGGCCAGCCCGAACAGGCCCAGACAGGCAATAAAGATCGCCCCGCTCGCCGAAGCGGTCAGGATTTTTTGGCGACGCACATCCTCCTGGTAAAACAAAGCCCACTGATCGTCCAGAAAATGCCACTCGAACTGATGGCCTGGATCGGTGGCGTGGAGGACCGCTTCCAAACGGGGCAGCACGTTTTGGGCGTTGGCGGCCTGCAGACGCACCGTAAAATAGTCGATGGCATGCACCGGATTGCGGCGGGTGCCCAGTACCAGGGGCGCAATTTTTTCGCGTAAGCTGCGGAAGTGAAAATCGCGCACGATGCCGACTACCTGGGCCTTAAACGGTTGGTCCAGGGGGTAATTGGTGCCGGAAAAGATTGCCGAAGGGATGGTGATCCATTGCCCACTGGGTTCGGTGATGCCCAGCAGGGCGGCGGCGCTTTCATTGAGCATGACCGCCGCAGAATCCGTTCCGTTGGGTGCAAAATTGCGCCCCGACAACAATGGCACCTGGTAGGTGGTCAGGAAATCCTCATCCGCCAGGATCAACGAGGCGGTTTTCGTTTCGGCCTGCACGTCCGCGCCCTCCCGACTGACGACTATCTGCGGCAAATTCTTCCATTCACCGGGCACTCTGGAAGTTACACTGACCGCCTCTACGCCCGGAATTTGGGCGTAGCCCGCCTTAACGGTCTGAAAATCGCGCCGCACCTTGCCGCTGTTGATGTCCACGACCACTAATTGGTCGTGGGTGAAGCCGAGGTCTTTATTTTCCAAAAAACGCATTTGCCGCCAGACCACGGCGGTGGCGATCATCAGCAGGGCCGACAGTCCGAATTGGGCCACCACCAGGCCTTTGCGCAGGGAAAATTCCCACCAATTGCCGGGTAGCACGTTTTTAAACAAAATCGTGGGCCGCAAGCGTGCCAGGTAAAAAGCCGGGTAAAGCCCCGCCAGCAAGCCCACCAACAAAGCCGCCCCCATTGCGCCCACCCAGATATCTGGGTCGGTAGAAGCGTTGAGTATCAATGCTTTCCCGGCAAATTCGTTGAAAGCGGGCAGCACGAGTTGTAGTAAACCCACCGCCAGCACGAAGGCGGCGACCACCAGCAAATAGGTCTCGGTCAAAAACTGCCCGACCATGTGCCTTTGTCCGGCGCCCACCACTTTGCGCACCCCCACTTCCTTGCCCCGTCCGGCGGCACGGGCCGTGGTTAGGTTGATGTAGTTGATGCAAGCGATGCCCAGCAAAAACAGCGCGACCAGGGTCAGTACGGTCACGTAGGCGGCGTTCGCCATACGGTCGCTCAGCCCTTCGATACCCGTTCCCTTGAAATGAATGTCGCGCATCGGCAACAGACTGTGATGGCGTTTCTGTGTCTGGCCGGATGGCGTATTGGCAGCGATCAGGGTGTTGAGTTTCGTCTCCACCGCAGCGGGGTTAGCGTCCGGTTGTAGCAGCACCCAGGTCGGGAAGTTGTTGGACGTCCAGTCGCCCAGCTTCGCCCGCTTCATAAAATCCATCTCATCATAGGTGGCCGTCGAGACCGCCAGATTAAAATGAATGGACGAGTTCTTGGGGAAATCTTCCAGTACGCCGGTCACCGTGAGCGGTGGGTAGCCTTCTATGGTCAGCGGTTTGCCCAATACCTGGTCGGTGCCAAACAAGCGGCGGGCAAATTCGCGGTTCAGCACCACCGAATTGGGGGATACAAACGCCGTGTTTGGATCGCCCGATACCCATTGAAAATCAAAGACTTGTCCGAAAGAGCCGTCCGCGTGCCAGATGACTTCATGGAAGGCTTGCTTGGGGTCGGTGGTATACACGTTGGAACGCCCGGCAGCCCCTATTTTGACCACTTCGGCGATGCCCGGCAGGTCCTGCTTGCTCCGTTCGGCGGCTAAATAGGAGGTAGCGGCCACGCGCGTCGTTTTGCCATCCGCATCGGTCTTTTCTTCCACCAGCCGGTAAATACGGTCGACCTTCGTGTGCAGGGTATCGAAGCGCCGCTCGTCGGTGATGTACAGGCCCAGCAGCAAAAAACCGGCAAAACCGACGGTTAAACCGGCGAGATTGAGGGTAGTATACAGCCCGTTGCGGCGGAAATTGCGGAAAGCAGTGTGGATGAAATTTTTTAGCATGGCCTTGTGTTTGGGAAAACCTCTCCAAGGCACGAGCCAAAAGTGTAACTAATTGATAGCCATTCGTTTGATTTCTATTTTTGACAACTGGCTGTCCGAAGTTGAACGGTGATGTTCAGATTCGGACATTTTTTAGCCGCACTTTTTTCGCTGCGCTTGGTGTTTTTTTTAACACCAGGCGTAAACGTACAGCAGTATGTCTCCATTTCATAAATCCTTTTCCCGAAGGCGAGAACACCGGTCAAGGCGGACAAAACATCCAGTAGTGCGGGTGTTCATTCACACTTCTCATGACGGATATAAATGTGTGAATCATGTAACTTTTTACCAGACTTATGTAAGAAACTGCAGCGCCGGCGCAATCATCTTTGTAGGCTTGCAATGCGACATCCGCTCCGTAAAATTTAATAAACATGAAATGAAAATACTACAAAAAAATAGATTCTTGATCCTCATAGCCCTGCTGGTATTAGGGCTTGTCGTTTTTACGGCACAGGTCACAGTAAAGCAGCAGGAGCCAAAAGAATCCAGTTATTCGCCTGTTATAGAAGAGCCGTTTGACAAAGTGCTGGCTAAGGACAAAGCGCTGAAGAATGAGATCATGAAACGCCAGATGGATTTATTGGGCGACCGCTACGATCTTACCAAAAAAGTAAGTTCAGAGGTGACGATGTCCAATGGCAAACCGTTGCCCGTAGGGCCTACGGCCAGGTTAAAAGGGGTTACCTGGGATCAACTCGCCGTGATGACGCCGGAAGCAATCAAAGAAAAGGGTATATTTCCCTACCTGCCGTTGCCGCATCCGAACCATCCGGTCGGAGGTATGATCTTTCCGCAGATGGAAATAAAAGAGCTTGCCCGGCTACAGCGTTTCGATCTCGACTTTGACCTGCCTGATCATTTTCTGCCCGAATTTCCGCCGCCGATTTATTTAACCACACACAAAGAACTGGGGGATGTATCACAGGGTAAAATGGTCACCATTGACAATTTTTACGACCTGTTCAATGGCATCTTAAACCCCAAACAACTGGAAGGGCTGCGTCTTTTGGTGTCACAATTTCCACAACAACAGTTTAATTCAACTGCCGATCGAAAAACAGAAAAGCCAAGCCTCGGCGTAACCTGTTTCGATTGCCATGTGAATGGCCATACCTCAGGCGCCATCCATTTGGTGGGCGACATCCGTCCGCAGGCCAACCGAAACCGTATCGAAACGCCTTCGCTGCGCGGCGTGAATATTCAGCGCCTTTTCGGTTCTCAACGGGCGCTTAAAACGGTGGAGGATTTTACCGAATTTGAACAACGGGCCGCATACTTCGACGGCGATCATTTGCTCGCAGCTAAAAAAGGGGTAAACGTGCTGGACAGAGGCACCCAGGTTCAATTTATGGCGGAGTTCCAGGAATTGCTTGATTTTCCGCCGGCGCCCAAACTGAATATTTACGGCCGGCTTGATCCGAAAAAAGCGTCGGAAGCGGAAATGAGGGGCGAAGCCCTGTTTTTTGGCAAAGCGAAATGTGCCGGTTGTCATGCACCACCGTATTACACGGATAATGACATGCATGATTTGCAGGTGGAACGCTTTTATAAATCGCAGACGATTAACGGGCAGTTTATTCGCCCCGAAGGCGCTATTAAAACATTTCCATTAAGAGGAATAAAAGACTCGCCGCCGTATTTACACGACGGCCGATTGCTCACCCTGGAAGATGTCGTGGAGTTTTTCAACCTTGTTCAACAAACCCAATTAAGCAGCGCTGAGAAAAAAGATATTGTTGCATTCATGCGGCAATTGTAATATTTACGCCTCGGCAGGTGTTCCTTGTTCATTGAATTTCGCCCAAAGTTTGGGTAGCAGGGTAGGGAGTTGATCTTTCGTCCAGTCTGTCCCTTTTGTAGCGGGCGGTCCGAAGTCATAGTCAAGACCCATAGTGATCGCAACATCTCTTGGGAAAGTCTCGTCTTCTTCCTTGCCGGTTTTGTTGGAATATGCCGTCGTAGCAACGTACATGATTTCTTGCCAGTTGCAAGGGTCTCTGTCACTGACAATGTTCGCCAGGTAGTCCGGATTTTTCAGGGTTTCCTCATAAACCGTTTTGCCTTGCCCGATCAGCCAGCAGCGGAAATACAAATAGGTATCATCGGAAACATAGTCCGTGATGATTTTTTGCGCCGCCATCACTTTAAAATCGTCGGCTTCGATGACACATTTTCGAAAAGCGACTTCGAAATGTATGATTTCTTCCAACGAACGTTTTTCGAGTTCGGTGGTAAGATATTGCTCTTTCAGGGCATTATCCCCGTTGGATGCTTTCACCGCATCGTCGATCAGTGACCAGAATTGGTCTGTGTGAATAGTGTCCATGCGCGAATTTGGTTGGATGGTTAGGTGTCAAATGTAAGGGTTTCGCTTCATTCCGCCACCACCTTCCCCGCATACCTTTTCCCCTCCACATCCCACACCACCACCGAATAAAGCCCCGGAGGCAATCCATCCCTTTGTATGACCATCCACTCCACAAACAAATCGCCCGCCTCATAAACCACCTGCCCGAGCATATTCACCAGCATCAAACGGTAAGGTTTTTCCACGGTTTCGGCATGGATATAGAGCCGCTGCGAAAAAGGGTTGGGGTACATCTGCAAAGACAGCACTTCCGTTTCACGGGTATTGGACGTTACATTGCTTGCCCCGGGCGTGGGGTACATGAACACCGTCTGTGCGCTACCGTCCGGGTAACGTCCCCAGGACACATCGGGGTTTTGCTGCCCGAAGTTCAGGCGTTCCCGCTCGCCGTAGCCAGAGCCTTCCTGCTGGAAAACCGCCACCGTTTCGCCACCGGCGCTCAGTTTGAAATCGGCATGGAGCAGTCCCTGTTTTGGTTGCCCGTCCGCCCAGAGCAGCAGGAAACCATGCGGCGGCAGGGTCGTTATTTCGGGAAAATGCAGCGGCAGCTGCCAGCGGCAAGGCTCGTCGTCATCATCGGTGAAGCACAGTCCGCCGACATTCAGCGAGTCATCAGAAGCGTTGTACAACTCGAACCAGTCGTCGTATTCGCCCTGCTCGTCGGCGAGGGTATTGGTGTTAGAAGCAAGCACTTCATTGACAAACAGCCCCGACACATCGGGCGGTAGGCTGTTGGGCTGGCCGGGACTGCCCAGCAGCACGTGGCTTTCCCGCCAGTCGACGGGCAGGTTGCCTTCCCGGTTCTGTTCCAGTTCCACGGTAGCCCCCAGCCCGTCAGCGAGCGGCGGCCAGGGTCGGCTGTCGGCATAACGCGCGCTGTGTACGAGCCTGCTCTCCGGGTCGTACAGGGCGATTTTTCCCGCTTTATTGCTCAAATCAAAATGGAAATTCCCGGCGAGTGCACCCGCATCGGGATGAAAGGGTTTGAACTGCGCCGTATCCTGACAAAGCACTAAATAGCCGCCCGGCGCTACTGCGGCATTCTCCGGAAAAACGAACTCGTGCAAGCCCTGCGCCATGCGCCAGCCCTGGAGCTCGATGGCTTGTTCGGTAGAGTTGTACAGTTCCACCCAGTCGCCCGTGGGCCGGTTGAAAGGCGGGTGGTAGTTGAACTCGTTGATGTGCAGCGTCAGGCCGTAAGCGCCCGTGTGGCTGTAGTAGGCGCCCATATCCGCGGTGCTGCCGTCGGGATCGTTGGGCGAAAAAGGGTCGCCGGCATCGATGCAGGGTGAGCCGGACGAGAGTTCAAAATTGCCCGTCGAGGGATGCACCAGCGCAGGGTCGGCGAGCAGGTTGCCCGTGCCGGGTAAGGGTTCGCGATCGGAGAGCGAGTAACTCACCAGAATCTGGGATTTTGCATCGAAAAAGATGCTCGATTCGCTGGAGGCAGACAAAATCGTGTTTTTCACATAGGCTTTGCCGCCGCCCCGCAAGGCACTTTTTTCATAACAGGCCACGGCCTGGCGGTTGCCGTAGAAGGTGTTCTGGTCGATATGTGCGATGGCGAGGCTGTCTTTCAGCGCTACGCCGAGATCGCAGTCGTAAATCACATTGCGGCGGATGAGCGCATTGGATTGTGAGCCGATGGAAATGCCCTTGTCCGAGCAGTCGTGGATGATGTTGTGTTCCAGGAGGGCGTTTAGTGTGTAAATGCCGAGGTCGATACCGTCGCAATTCGAGCCGAGGAAGCCGTACACCTCGTTGTGCCGAACGATGCCGTTGGTGACGCCCTTGATGTCGATGCCGTCGGTGTTGATGGCGCGGTTCCCCCTGAAAATACAATGCTCGATGATCGGAGCGTCCATGTCGTAGAGGCTGATGAAACCATTGCAAGGCAGGAAGGTGTGGAACTCCGAATGCCCGATGTAAGCGCTGCCGCCCCTTGCGATGAGGGGCGCTTTGCCTTCGGAAATGGTCGAGTGCTCCACCTGCAATGGGCTGTCGTAGGTGGAAACGGTGGAGAAATGGCGGTTCCGATCCCGCCCGAAACTGCCTCCCCGCAGGTCGGCGTAGCGAATCACTATGCTGTCTGTCGGCGCATCCGCCGTGATACTGCCCCAGTGGCCCGACTGCCCGAAAAACGAGCGCCTGGCCGAAGGCGCGGGGTCGGGTAGGATGCTGATGCGCTGGTCGGGCGATCCATTAAGCAGCAGTCCTCCCTGCACGTTGAAACAAACACCATCGCTCAGCAGGAGCGTCGCTCCCGCTTCCACGGTCAGGCGGACGCCGGGGAGCACGCCGATATCCTCGAACCCATACCAGGGCGAAGCGGCAGCAGCCAGCGTGGTGTCTGCCGAAATGAGCGGCGAGATGATGCTGATATTGGCCAAAGGTGCAAAAACCGCTGTGAAAGAGGTGTCGCCCACAGGCGTCAAGCCGACATTTTCGCCGGCGCCATTCAACCCTTGCCAAGCTACGAAGCGGTGGCCCGGAGCGGGCACGGCCTGCAATTGGATATGGGTGTTTTTGAAAAAATGCCCTTCCATGTTTTGTGAAAAAGCCACGCCGCTCAGCAACACCTTGCCCTGTCCGAGGATTTGCATGGACACGAGCGCACTGTCCTGTTTCCCGAACAGATCGGTCAGGTGTTGGCGGTAGTAGGCCGGTCTGTGTTCCAAAAAGGACTTGATGGCGTTGATATTGCCCTGCCAGGCCTGTAAAGAGGGCGGCGATTGCCAGCGACCGATATGCCTCGGCATTTGGGTTTGCAGCAGGTTTTGCAGGCTATCCACGGTCGCCAGGGTTATGGCGGGCAAGAAAATGGTGTTCAGGTACGCCGCCGAGCGTTGTATAAAGCCGTCGCGGAAGCCGGGGTTTTGCAGCAGGCGGTTGAAAAGCAGGGTCGCCCATTCGGGCAGGTTGCCGGAAAGCCCGGCGAGTTTGGTGATGGTGTTTTCCGAAACGGGATCGCCGCCGAGTTGCCCGAAGGCGTGTTCGAGGTCGGCGGCGATCCAGCGCCATTTGCCGTCGGCGTCGCGGTTGCGCCAGTATCGGTTGTTGAGGTTGGCGATTTGGTAGCCGATAAAAGCCCTGTGAATCAGGTAGTTGGTGAATTCGTTGAGGTCGATTTGTGCAGCGATTTTTGCAAAAGCTGCGGAGTCGGCGAGTTCATTTTGCCTGACAAAATCCATCAGTTTCAGGAAATCGTAGGGGTCGCCCGCCACTACGTTCAGGCTGTCTTCGAGGTAATCGAGGTTGTCGGGGTTGATTTCGTGGTTACTTGCGATGTACTGTTCGTCGAGGCGTTCACGCAGTTCATAAATGCCGTTGTAGGCGCCGTTGATGAACACGGCGCAGGGTTTGTAGTCCTGGTAGTCGATGTCCATTTTACCTTTCACGAGTTGTACGCCCAGCCCGTCCCGGAAATAGGCGGTGTTGTAGTCATTGCCGCCATTGCGCAGCAAAAAAGCCGTGTAACGGGAAATGGGTTTGCCCTCGAACAGCGGGTATTTCAGGATTTCATCGCCGAATTTTTCTTTCAACCGCACAGAAATCGGGCGTTGCGGCAGGTTGTAAATCGAGGTGCCGAACACCCGCAGGCCCACCCCGGTGAGGAACGCCCTTTCCCCCGTGCCCGGCTCGAAGTACTCCATCGTGGCGGGCACTTCCCGGTCTTTGATAGCATTTTGCAGAATACCGAAATCGAAACCGTAGAGGTTGGCAGCATTTGAAGTGATGGAGAGTACGGGTAGTTGGTTGTTTTCGTTGATAAAATAAGACTTCGTGACCACCTTGCCTGGCATCTTGCCCGGCACAAAAAGCCGCGCCTTGATGCTGAGGTTGAGATTGAGCGGAAAATCGTCGCTGAAAACGGGCGAAATGCTCCCGGGCATGGTGCCGTCGAAGGTAAAGCGGATGACCGCGCCCGGCTCCTGCGTGCTCAGGTGCAGCACTTGTGGGGTGGGGTAGAAGCCTGCGGGAAGCGAAAAAACGGGTAAACCGGGCGTTTCCATCATCGCAGAGCCGTAGGGCGAGTTGGCTGCGCCGGGCGTCGGCTCGCCGAAGTAAAGCCAGAGTGCGGGCATTGCTGTGCTGCGCCCGTACGACACATCATTGGCTTGTGTGCAGTACGTGACCTCATCCATCAAATTGCCCTGCGGGTTGAACACGCCCAGGTATTCTCCATCCCCGCTCAGGCGGAAACCGGCGTGTAAAGCGGTCATGGTTTCCACGGCGTTTTTATGGGCGACGAAGGCAGTGTCGCCGGGGCGTTTATCCAGTCCGTCCGTCCAGACGAGCAGGAGTTCGCCGGGTGCAAGGGTCAGCGCGGGCAAGGTCCATTTGTCCGTTTCGTCGGGGTTGTCGGTGAGGGTGTAGCCGGAGAGGTTGATGGGTACGGCAGCGGCATTGCGCAGTTCCACGAAGTCCGAAAATTCGCCGAAATCGTGGTCGTATGCGATGGTGGAATTGACGGCGAGCAGTTCGTTGATCTGGATTTGGGCCTGGGAATGTTGCAGGGTAAAAACGGACATTGCCAGGAGGGCAATCTTTATGGAATTGGGATGCATTGGGTCAGATTTTTTTGATGTGATTATCTGCTTTTTGGGAGTTAAAAGGCACACGGATTAAACGGATTGGACACGGATTTTTCCCCTCGTAGGAATACTGGGGACGCGGATTACGCGGATGAGGCGGATTTCCACGGATTTTCCCCCTTCAGAGTTGACATTGTTCAAATATTAAGTCCACTTTTAGAAAAGCAGGTCAACTCTGAAGCGGGAAAATCCGCGTCAATCCGCCTCATCCGCGTAATCCGCGTCCCCATTATTCCTACGAAGGGGAAAATCCGTGTCCAATCTTTTTAATCCGTGTTCCTTTTATCCCTTCACAAATTTACCAGAAAACACCCCCCGCTCCGTCCTCAAAGTAAGGAAATAAAGTCCCGGCGCCAGCCCGCTCAGGTCTTCCCGAATTTCAAGGGCCTGACCGCTGTGTTTGGACTGCCGCAGCAGGCGCCCGTCCAAGGTGCTGATTTGCAGGGTAATGGGCGATTGAGTCGGCGATTGCAGCCGTAGCATTATGTGGTCGGCAGCGGGATTCGGGAAAAGGCTTACTTGTTGGAAGGCAGGTTCCGGGTGGACGCTGATCAGGTTTTTATCGAAAACGGCCAGAAAACCCATCGTACTGCGGACATACCGGCCGGGTCGAAGGTGCACGTACATGGAATCCAGTGTGCCTGTGTTGTGGATCTCGTAGGCGCTGAAGGATACCGGGTTGGACTCAAAATTGCCGCCGAGGTAGAATTGGTCGTCGCCGAAAGCATGGATGCCGGCGCCTTCATCCGAGTGGATACCGCCGAGCGATTTGCCCCAGAGTTCATCGCCGGAAGGGGCGTATTTGAACACGAAAATGTGCGGGTAGTAATAGTTCACATTGAACAGATTGGGCAAAGCCTGTCCTGCAAAATGGAGGGTGTCGCTGAAAAAATAGCCTGTAACATAAGCGTTTCCGATGTCGTCCACACTAATGCTTTTGGCGATGTCGAGGCTTTGGGCAGTTTCTTCCCCTCCGGCAGACTTTTCCCAGACGGTATTAAGGTCAGCGTCGAGTTTGAGCACGTGAATCTTCGAATCAGCCAGGGGCCAACCCCAGCCAATGCTATAATTCATCTTTTCAGCACATGCGTAAATGTAGTTTTCATGTGTCTGTAGTCCGTTGTATTTATCCAGTTCGTTTTCGATGGAGGAATCGAGGAGCGAACCGGAAGCGTTGTATTTCACGATAAAGGCTGAAAAATCCAAATCACTCATAAGGTTTGTGCCATCGAATGCGACCATCCCGGAGAGCGAGCCGGCGAGGTAAATATGTTGATTATCATCGAGCGTCAGGGCTGTGGCTTGCAGGATGCCGCCGCCCTGAAGCGTCCCTTTTTTCTCCCAGACGAGGCTGCCTGCCGCATCATATTTTCGCAGGAATACGTGCAGGGCTTGCAGGTTAAATTTATTGATCACCTGCCCTGAAACATACGCATTGCCGTCGGCATCCAGGGCCACAGCGTTTACTTCGTCGATGTCGGCAGTGCCTATTTTATTGGCCCAGGCAAGGGTTTTGTCCTGGTTGTACTTCACCACAAAGGCATCTGTTTCTCCGCTGTTGAACAGGTTTGTGCCGCCAATGGACATGGAAATGCTGTTAAAATTACCCGTTACCACGAAATCGCCGTTGTTGGCGCCCACGGCATCCACGACAAAATCGCGTCCCGCACCGCCGAATTGCGCAGCCCAGTCATACTGCCCGGCCTCGTCGGCAATGGCCACAAAGCCGTCGTCCTGCCCGGCATTGTTGAGGGTTTGGCTGCTGAATGTCAGCGTTGGCGCGGCGAAGGAGCCGCACGCCAACACGCTGGTGCCGGTGTAGGGACGGAGGGTTTTTACGGCGGTGGCATTATTAGGTGTGCCGAGGCTTTTTGCCCATTTCCAGGCCTGGGCTTGGGTGGCAATTGGCGACAAGAGCAGTACAATCGGGAGGATAAAAATGCTGATTTTCATATAAAGGGTGATTTGCAGGAATCATTTACCCTCAAGACGGACAAGAATGATGCGGACGTTGGCTGGGGGTGTCAGAATTTTGTCGGGTGTACACATGAATTTTTACCACAAAGGCTCCACCGAAACCTCAATTCAA
>JAYSZC010000222.1:0-2043 GCA_043738235.1 Lewinellaceae bacterium
CAAAAAAGTCGGGAAGATCAGCCTGTGTCAGCGCCAGCGTATCGGGTTTTGTGCCGGTGAGGGTATCGCGCGCTACAATGACCTGCGCGAAGACGAACCCTGCAGTGCGTCCGTGCCACAGGCTGTCCGATTGTATGCGCAGCGGGTGCCCGGAGGGCGCCAGGCGTGGAATGACGCGTTGGGCATCGGCGTCGAGGCCAATCCGAAACCGCACTTTTTCAAAAACGCCGTCGTTACGAAACGTACCAACTTCATTAATAAGGGGCGTACGGCGTACGAGTACGAAGTCGTCGGTAAATATTTCCCGCAAGGTATCGCTGCCGCTCGGCGCAAACGTGCGCAGGCCGACGGTGTCGCTGACGAACGCGGTGTCGCCATTTTGAAACAATTGAAAATCAGAGAGATAGAAGGATACACTTTTCAGGACAAACCACTGAGCGTTGGAAGCCTCGTACGGGCGGTTTTCCAGAAAAGTGAGGGTGTCGTAGCGTTGGGTGATTTCCAACTGTAGTTTTGGGTAGTTGCAGCAGTCGTCGCAGTTCTTATCGGCTGAGGCGTCAAAATTGGTAGCGGAAATATCCGTGCAGCCTTCCTGCGGTTCGAAGCAGGCCGTCAGGTTCATCAGGATGTATATACTCAAAAATATATGCGGGAGATTTTTCATTAAGTAGGTGTGCAAAATTATCTCATACTAAATCTTCTGTAACTCATTGATTTACATTGCTTTTTGCCCTTTGCAATTTTGCCTTTTTACTTACCCTATTTCCTTCATCATTTGCCGGATGATCTGTTTCACCTGCGACGAAAACTCCCGCTCCTGGATCCAGACTCCGTAGTTGCGTTCTTTTTTCAACACTTCTTTTACCGGCTGTCCCATATATTTTCCAAAATTGAAAACCACCACACCGTCGGGTTGTACGCGCAGTTTTTGGGTGGCATCCAGAAAATTCAGGTCATTGGTAAAATCATGTAACGCCTGAATATCATTTTTGATCGGAGCGGGCACCATATTTCCGTTTTCATCCAGCAGGTCTTTGCCTTCGTAGGCGCGAATCTGCCCTTTAAAAACATCCAGCGTAGCCCGCACATCAGCCAGCGCATCGTGGGCGTCTTCGAGTTCCTGCTGGCAGTACAACCGGTACGCCGCTTTGAGCGTACGGGGTTCCATCTTGTAGAAAATACGCTGCACATCGATCAAACGCCGCTTGCTGATGTCCAGTTCTTTGCCCACCCGGGCAAATTCTTCCATGAGCATTGGCACATCAAAGCGATTGGAATTGTAACCGCCCAAATCCGCATCGCCGATAAAATCCCAGATTTTTTGAGCGACCTGGGCAAAAACGGGTTTGTTTGCCAGGTCTTTCGGCGTGATCCCGTGTATTTGCATCGACTCTTCCGAAATCGGTATGCCCGGATTGATCAACATGCAAAGTTCCTCCGAAGGCCGGCCGTTTTTAAACAACTTGATCATTCCAATCTGCAAAATGCGATCGCGGATGACATTCAGGCCGGTCGTTTCCACATCAAAAAATACCAGGTCCCGCTGGAGGTTGATTTGTATGTCGCTCATGCTTTGTTATCGGTTATCAGTTATCAGTTATCGGATTTCAGGCTGGAATGGGTAATGATAGGACGTTTCCGCTCCCTAATTGGTTATTGGTTATCCGTTATCTGTTTCGGCATGGGGAATGAATATGAGCATTCTATACTAATTCCTGCCTGAAATCCGATAACGGATAACGGATAACTAACAACTACTTCTCCCCATCCAGCAAATTTTCATCCAGCATGCCCCTTTTTCGGGCCGTTTCGGCGTAGCCGTGCAATTGAACGGGTTTTTGTATTTTTCTCATACGGATATTGAGAAATTCCACAAAAAGAGAAAAGAAAATGGCAAAGTACAGGTAGCCTTTTGGAACGGAACCTTCAATGAAGTGTCCGAGGTGGGCCGCTTCTGCAATCAACGAAAAGCCGATCAGAATCAGGAACGAGAGTCCGAGCATCTGGATGGTCGGGTGATCGTTGACGAACCTGCTGACAGGC
>JAYSZC010000223.1:0-2042 GCA_043738235.1 Lewinellaceae bacterium
CCCCCCCCCCACTACAGGTGACAATCAGGGCAATAACCGGCAACAGATTTTCTTCAGTCTCGAAAACTACTTGTTTTTCCTGCGGAAAATGTCAAAACAAGCATATCGCGCAGGAAAAACTTCCATTTGAAAAACAATATCGTTCTTCGCAGCGCTTAAACTTTCTGTTCAACTTTAGTCCTCGCACAATGAAACAATCTCTGCTCTCCTTCCTGGTCTGCTGTGTTGCTGCTATGAATCTGTCGGCGCAAGACGCCACGCCCGCCATGACGCGTTATTTACTTGAAAACAAAGAAAAATGGGGCCTCGGCACAGAGGAAGCCACCCGGGGCTGGGTCATTTCCGACCAGTATCTGAGCCGGCAAACCCAGATCGCCCATGTTTATGTGCAGCAAACGATCCAGGGATTGAAACTGCACAATGCGGTCAGTAGCGCAGCGCTGAAAAACGGCGCGGTGGTACTGTTCAACAGCCGGTTCACGCCCGGGGCTTCCGGCATGGTCAATGCCTTGCCCGGTGCGCATCAAATCAGCGCACACGATGCCGTTTTGTACGCGGCAGAAGGAGTACAGGTCGTCATTACTGGTTTAAAAATGGAAGAAACGCCGCGTCCGGACAAGCAGCTGAGCATTTTTACGGCTACAGGCGATGTTAAAAAACCCGTCAAGGTTTTTCCGGTGTATCAAAAAATGGCCGATCACATCCGTTTGGCCTGGAACGTCGAAATACAATCCAAAAGCGACTGGTGGAGTATCCGGGTCGACGCCATAACCGGGCACGTTTTGGAAAAATCCAATTACACGGTGTACTGTACATTCAGCCCGGACGCTTTTACCCATTCTCATTCGGAAGTCTGTTTGCCAACAACAGAAACACCTTCCACAAAGAATGAATCGGAAAACCTGAATGCAACGGCGAGTTACCGCGTTTTCCCTTTCCCGGGTGAAAGTCC
Source organism: Lewinellaceae bacterium (assembly GCA_043738235.1). Taxonomy (GTDB): domain Bacteria; phylum Bacteroidota; class Bacteroidia; order Chitinophagales; family Saprospiraceae; genus M3007. Next base: position 953 of record JAYSZC010000223.1, read on the forward strand.
GAACCATATCGCCCATCAGGTGCTCGACGATCCGTTTGATCTCGTGGCTTCCCCTTACGGCTGGCATGATACGGACGGAGCGCCCGGCGCCGAATACACTATTACCCGCGGCAACAACGTGCTTGCTGCGGAAGACAGAGACGATAATGACACCCCCGGTTACAGCCCCGATGGCGGTGCGGCGCTCATATTCGACTTCCCCTATCTACCCAATCAGCAGCCTTTAGTCTGGCAGGACGCAGCCATTACCAACCTGTTTTATGCGAATAATGTGATCCACGACATTACCTACCGCCACGGTTTCGACGAGGTGGCCGGTAATTTTCAGGAAAACAATTACGGACGCGGAGGCGAAGCAGGCGACGCTGTTCAGGCGGATGCGCAGGATGGATCGGGTAACAACAACGCCAATTTTTCCACCCCGCCCGATGGTCAAAGCGGCCGGATGCAGATGTATGTCTGGAGTGTCAACAGAGCCGACAGCATTACTATTCATTCGCCCGCAGGCATTGCAGGCAAATACAGCGCCCCCGGGGCTGCTTTCGGGCCGTCTGTAACGACGACGCTAACGGGTGAACTATTGGTGGTAATAGACAACACCGCCCCCGCTTCCGACGGCTGTACCACCATTTTAAACGGCGCGGATCTTAACGGAAAAATCGCCCTGATAGACCGTGGCAACTGTAATTTCACCGTGAAAGTGAAAGCCGCACAAGACCAGGGCGCTATTGCTGTGATCGTTTGCAACAACACCGGTGGCGCGCCCGCTGCCATGTCCGGCTCCGATCCATCCATTACGATTCCTTCGGCTATGATTTCCTTAGCCGACTGCCAGATCATCAAGGCGGCTTTGGCCGGGGGGGCGGTCAGCCTGAGTTTTACGCCTTCTGAGGGCCCCCCCGACCACGACAGCGATGTGGATAATGGCATTATCGCACATGAATACGGACACGGCATTTCGAACCGCCTGACCGGCGGCCCCTCCAATACGGAATGCCTGAATAACGCTGAACAAATGGGCGAAGGCTGGAGCGACTGGTATGCCTTGATGACAACGATGAAACCGACGGACGACCGTTTTACACTTCGT
>JAYSZC010000224.1:0-4994 GCA_043738235.1 Lewinellaceae bacterium
CGGCCTCGGCGCTTCGGACATGTACGGCTCCACGCCGGACAAGGTGTTCGATCTTTTGCAGGACTGCGGACTGCGCATTTCGTTGTTGGATCGCTACCTGCGCGATGCCGCACCGCTGAGCCGGGAGGCGTTCAGCCGGGAATACCACGAGCGCAGGAATTACTACTTTGTTGCGTATTGAGTATCCTGCAATTCAATTACAAATTTGTACCTAAATTTTATTTCAGACACCTGTTGGAATATTTATATTTTCAAATAACTTTGCAATTCAAAGAAATTTTAAAGATTGAAAATATATGGAACCTACTACCGAACAATCCTTCTGGCAACGTCAGGCTACAACCATTAAAGGCGTTCTTATTTTTATCCTGATGCTGGTATTGCTCATCCCTACTGCCATGATCGACGGACTGATCAGCGAACGGCAGGGCCGGCAACAGGAAGCTGTCGCAGAGGTGAGCAGTAAATGGGGGCGAAGCCAAACGCTTTCAGGCCCCGTACTGGTGCTGCCTTACCAAACCGTTGAACGATCTGCTGACGAGAAAGAAATTATCCGGGAAATTAGATATGCCTACTTTCTGCCCGACGAATTGACCGTCAACGGCCAGGTAAACCCCGAAAAACGCCACCGGGGCATTTTTGATGTCGTCCTTTATAGTTCCGAAATTATTTTAGAGGGGTCTTTCTCGAAGCCCGAAACGGAAAAGTTGATACCTGCCGGCTCTATTGTTCAGTGGGAAAAAGCCACGCTGGCGTTCGGAATCCCCGACCTGCGCGGCCTGGAAGATCAGGTCACCTTGCAGTGGAACGGCCAGCCCAGCGTTTTTGAACCCGGTATTCCGGTGCCGGACGTAGCGGAAAGTGGTATTCATGTGCCACTGACCCTGGATGAAAAAACTACGGATTCGCTTCGTTTTCGCATTGAAGCGGCCCTGAAAGGTTCCGGCTCCTTATTTTTTACGCCGCTGGGCAAAGTGACCAGTATCAAACTGGCATCCCCCTGGCCCGATCCGAGTTTCACCGGGGCTTTTTTGCCCGATGAAAAAACCATCACTGCTTCCGGCTTTGAGGCTTCCTGGAAAGTGCTGAACCTCAACCGTAATTATCCGCAGCAGTGGATCAGCGACCAAAATATCGACTTCGACAACAGCGCTTTCGGGGTCGATTTTATCCTGCCGGTCGACAATTACCAGAAATCGACGCGCTCGGTGAAATATGCTATTCTGTTTATCGCTCTGACGTTTTTGACGGTCTTTTTTGTGGAAATGGGGCAGTCGCGGCGGGTGCATCCTTTCCAGTACGCGTTGATCGGACTGGCACTGGTCATTTTTTACACCTTACTGGTAGCCATTTCTGAACATACTTCTTTCAATTTAGCCTACTTCATCTCGGCATTGATGACCATCGGTCTCACAGGGCTGTACACCAAAGCCTTGTTCGAGTCGGGCCGCATGGCACTGCTGGTGAGCGGTACGCTGACCCTCCTGTACGGCTTCCTGTTCGTGGTGCTGCAACAGCAGGATTATGCCTTGCTGATCGGTAGCCTGGGATTGTTTGTGATTCTGGGGACGGTGATGTATTTTTCGAGGAGGATAAATTGGTGATAGGGAGAATCACGCAGATATGATACATTTGTCTGTACCTATTCCAATTACGCTCGGTTTCACCCAAGCCAAACAGACATGCCGCTCGCTCAACCGCTCGCCGAACTTTGCCGACAACTCGAAGCGCAACTCCGGGACAACCAACTCCCCGAGGCGCTGAACGCGCTGCTCGAACAACTGCCTGACGGCTCGGAAAAGTACCGCATTGTGTCAGCGCTCATCGCCCGGCTGAATGCGGCCAACAAAGAGCGGTTTCGCAATACCATTGCATTGGAAGAATACCAGCGGCGAGTCGACCAGGTTTCCGCCGATTTTTTCGATCTGCTCGGCGACTTGACGGAGTCTGATTTTGACATTTCAGCAAAACCGACCGCAAACGGCAAATCCACCAAACGCGGTAGTGTACTCTACCGGGTGCCGCATGTAATGCCTATCCAGAAATCTACACGCTGCACGATCCGTGTGGCCGTCGATGAAGACGCCATACTCGAAAATATCCTGCTCGACGAGCATGTGGAAATAAAATCGCGCGTCGAAATTTCCGATGTGATGAGCGCCGAACTCATTGATCCTGAAGGCAGTACATTTCGTATCAACCCGCTAAACACCCGCACCCAATTAGTGCGCGACACCGGCTACACCGAATGGATTTTCAACGTCACGCCGCTGATCGAAGGCGTGCATCAGTTGCTGGTGAAAGTTTCCATCATGGAAATTGTGCCGGGTTTTCCCGATCCCATTCCACGGGAAGTGTCGGTGATGGAAACGGTCACCATCGTCACGGAAGGCGCGGCGACCGATGACACGGCGCTTGTTGAATTCAAACCCAGCGGACAATCTTTTGCTTTCCAAAGCTCCTCAACCGCAGCGGGGAATTACGAAGTCAGTTACAGCAAGGAAGCCGAATCTATCCCAATGGAAGCTGTACCCGAGCAAAAAGAAGGGCGCGGACTTCGTGCCCTGGCTGTTTTCCTTGCCTTTATCGTGCTGGCGCCTGCGGCCACCTGGGCATTTGCGCCTGAAATTCCAGCTTGGGTGAATGCCCGGTATATTCAGGATACGCCCGAGGCGTATGCCAAATTTATCGAAAAATTTCCTGACAGCCCGCGCCGGGAAAAGGCGTATTTTTATAAAGCGGAAGCGAGCGGCTTATTGGCCGACTTTCTAGTGTATGAGGATAGCTTTCCACAGGGAGAATTTAAAAGTAAGGTGCTGGATAAAATTGCCTCGTTGGAAAGAAAGAATAAAAGCAGCAGCAGCAACCATCCTTTCGGTAAAGGTAATGGCGGCGGTGGTACCGCCGGTGGCGACGGCGAAGGGCCTGCTGTTTCTATAGGTAGCGGCCTGGCTGGTCGCGCTGTACGAAGTCGCAGGAAAATCAACGCCTCTCCACAAAAAAAGGGTGAGGTTGTTATTGAAGTCTGTGTCGATAGTAATGGCAATGTTGTGAGTGCCCATTACACACCTCGCGGCTCCACCACCAGCGACAGCGAACTTCGCGACATGGCTGTTTCTTCTGCACAGGACTATAAATTTGTACCATCCGCTCACGCAAAAGAATGCGGTACGATAACGTTCTCTTTCGGCTTGAAGTCACCGGCAGACTCCGGCACAGGCGCTCTAAGTGACGGGGTGACTCCAAGTCACCCCGTCACTACGCCCGGCGGCACAGCGCTGCCTTCTGGCACAGGCGATCCTTCTACCGGAACACAGAAGGACGCTATAACCACGACTGCTCCTGTCACTACGCCCGGCGCCACAACGCTGCCTGCCAGCGCCGCTACCTCCAAATCCACTCCAACAAAGCCCGCCTCCCGCACCCGCCGCTCCGGTATTCACGACATCGTACGCGTGCAAGGCGGCACCTATACCATGGGCAGCCCGGAAAGCGAAGAAGGCAGGTACGAGGACGAATGCCCGCACTCTGTCACCGTCCGCTCCTTTTCTATTGGCAAATACGAGGTAACGCAGGCAGATTGGCGCGAAGTCATGGGCCAAGACCCGCCCGAACTTAAATTCAAAGGCTGCGACGATTGCCCGGTAGAAAACGTATCCTGGAATGGCATCCAGAATTTTCTGAAAAAACTCAACGCCAAATATCCAGGTAAAAATTACCGACTCCCTTCCGAAGAAGAATGGGAATACGCCGCCAGAGGTGGCAACAAAAGCAAGGGATACCGATATTCCGGAAGCAACGATCCGAAAAAAGTGGGCTGGTACGACAACAACTCCGGCTCCAAAACGCATCGGGTGGGTGGCCTCGCTGCTAATGAATTGGGTATATATGACATGAGCGGAAATGTTTCCGAATGGTGCCATAACAGGTGTATTCCATATCCGGGCTGCTCTGAAACAACGGGGAATTTGGTCGCATACAATGTGCTTCGGAGCGGGGGTTGGCACCTCGAAGCACGGGTATGCCGCGTGGCCATTCGTCTATGCGATACACCAGACCACCAAGACTCTTTTGTCGGCTTCCGCCTCGCCTCGTCCCCGCAGTGAGTTGGTGCGCGATTTGACAACTTTTCAGAAGTTGTCAAATCTACGCCTGCACCAATCCCGAGTCCTGCTCCAACCTTTGCGATCGATTTGATAGATCAGCAAAACTTTCATTGAACCAACGTTTTTAACTTAAATTTGGCTGCCAATTCACTTGAGCATTGACAACTTCTGAAAAGTTGTCAATGCTGCGCTTTGCAATGAGTTGGTGCGCGATTTGACAACTTTTCAGAAGTTGTCAAATCTACGCCTGCACCAATCCCGAGTCCCGGTTCCGACCTTTGGGGGCAAATTTAACAGGTCAGCAAAACTTTCATTTGATCAGCATTTTCAACTTAAACTTGGGTGCCAATTCACTTGAGCATTGACAACTTCTGAAAAGTTGTCAATGCTGCGCTTCGCAATGAGTCGGTGCGTGATTTGACAACTTTTTAGAAGTTGTCAAATCTATGCCTGTATCCGGCTTTTATCCTCAATTTTCGATCACCCATCTTTCATCATTCAAATCCTGTTGAACTGATTGGTGCATGCGGATATACTGATCTTTGCCCCCAAACAAATCGAACACTTCGGCGCGCGGCAGTTTGCTGGGATGGTCGGCCAAATACCGGGAATAAGAAGTCCAGGGGTAAGTACGAAAGTCTTTGACCAATTTATGCCGTTGCGGGTTCAGGTGGTGATAAAGAATCAAGCGCGGCACGTCGTCGGGGTCCACCGCGCAGCGTTTGAACGGGGTTTGGAACAAAGTGCCCGTTCGCCCCTGCTGATTATTGAACGACACGGCGTAGGATTGAAACAAACGCTGAAACTGGTGAGCAACCAGTGCATGGGGCGATGGATAACGCTCGGGATCGAAATTTGACGATTTTTGGAAAGCCGTCAAATCCGTCA
>JAYSZC010000225.1:0-13835 GCA_043738235.1 Lewinellaceae bacterium
ACGCTCGGCCATTCCTCATTCCTCATTCCTCATCCCTATTTCCCCCCTCCGTACCACTTCCTCAACGTCGCCTCCCCTACTTTCCCCTGCGGCGTGTAATCCCGTTCCGGGTATCCTTCGTGGCCGCGCATATTCGGAAACCATTTCCACATAAAACCGCCGGCCCACCATTCTTCGGGCTGGAAAGTGGAGAACAGCGCTTCGAAGCAATTGGCCTGCGCCTGTTCGTTGATGTTGCGGCCTTCGATACCCTGTTCCAGTTCCCAGTTGCGCCAGCCGCTGCCGTCGACGCTAAGGTATCCGAATTCGGTAAAAAGGACCGGTTTGCCCTGTTGTTTGCTGTAGGCGCGCAGGCGCTCCTTGATGGGTTGCCAGGCCGCCTGCAATTGCGCCACGTCCGGCGTGACGCCTTCCACCAAGGGGAAATAACCGCCGAGACCGATGTAGTCTAATTCGCTCCAGAAAGGCACCTTGTCCCAGTCGTCCCAATTGGAGGAGTAGGTCAGTTTGCCTTTGTACACCTGTTTGATTTTGGCGATCAGGCTGTTCCAGAACTGTGGACGTTTTTCAATGGAGTTCCGAAATTCCGTGCCGATACAAAACATATCCGCCTGCGTGGAATCGGCCAACGCGGCAAAGCGCAGGATATAGCGCTCGTAATCGGCTTCCCAGCTCTCCCATTCGGCATCTGTAGCAAAATCGAGCGTACCGGTCCAGTGCCTCGGAATCCAGACCTGTGGTTTGAGCATTACTTTAATACCCGAAGCGTGCGCCAGGCGAATGGTTTCGCGGGCGCCTGCGGGCCGTTCGCCCCACCAGTGCTTGCCGTTTTCGTCGAACCGCACACTCGCCTCTCCCGGCCGGGTGAAGGCATACGGCACCACGGCGATCCAGGAGGCGCCGGTCGATTGTACGGCGGGCATCGGGTTCTCCGGGAATGGTTCGGGCGGCGCTACGAAGGTCAGACCGTTCATTTTGCCGGGCACCGGCTGGACTGTGGTAGCAGGCTGATAAGCCATAGCAGCCTGTGAGCCTGATTGCTGTTTGCAAGAAAGGAGTGCCAGGAATAAAGGCAGCAAGAGGGAAACGGGTATTTTCATAGTCAGCGAGGATATCTTATAGTGGTAGCATGGCCTTCAGGCCGTCGGGAAGAGCGCTTTTAAGCCCGAACACAGCGCCTCAATGAAATTTTACTGTGGCGCGGGCTGGTATTTATACGATTTATCCGGGCTTAAAAGCCCTTTTCCCGACGGCTTGAAAGCCGTGCTACCATTTTAACATTGGCGTCGAAAAGTACAATCACTTTTGGAAAAAAGCGGCGATATACCGAGAAATGACTTATTCCGCCATTTCCGCCGCAATCCGGGCAGCCAGTTCGCTGAATTCATCGGCGCTCAAATGCACTTTCGCACTGCCGGTGAAACGTACATCTTCCAGGCTGTTAAAAGGAATGAGGTGTACATGCGTATGGCGCACTTCATCGCCGATCACTACCACGGCGATGCGTTTGCAGGGCACGGCTTTTTTTACGGCGTGCGACACTTTTTTGGCAAAAAGCCACAAACCGGCATATAATTCGTCTTCTACATCAAAAATGTAGTCGATTTCCTGCTTCGTGATACACAGCGTATGGCCTTTGGCCTGTGGGCGCACATCTAAGAAAGCGAGGTAATCCTCCGTTTCAGCAATTTTGTGGCAGGGAATCTCGCCGTTGACAATCCGGGTGAAAATGCTAGGCATAGTAGTTATTGGTTATCGGTTATTAGTTATCAGGCTGGTAATGCTTGGCATTGTGAACGGGTTATCGGTTATTGGTTATCAGTTATCAGTTATCAGTTATCGGTTATCAGTTATCAGTTATCAGTTATCAGTTATCAGGCTGGTAATGCTTGGTCATCTATTTGGATCAGGCCGAGGGTTACCAGCCTGATAACTGATAACTGATAACCGATAACCGATAACCCGTTCACAATGCCAAGCATTACCAGCCTGATAACTAATAACTGCTAACGGATAACTACTTAATATTTACCCGATAGAAATATCCACGACTTCAAATTCCATAGCGCCGGCGGGTGTGGTGACTTTGGCCACCTCGCCGATGACTTTTCCGAGAAGTCCCTGACCGATCGGAGAAGTAACGGAAATTTTCATTTGTCTTGCATCTGCTTCCGTTTCAGAAACGAGTTTATAGGTCATCTCCTTGCCTGTTTTGAGGTTTTTGATGGTGACATTGGAGAGGATAGCCACTTTAGAGTTGTCTAACAGCGTCTCGTCTATGATACGGGCATTGGCCATGACCGTTTCCAGTTCATTGATTTTGAATTCCAGCAAGCCCTGCGCATCTTTTGCTGCGTCATATTCGGCATTTTCCGACAGATCACCTTGCGAGCGTGCTTCAGCGATCGCGCGTGCTGCTTCGTGGCGGCCGGTTGTTTTCAATTCATCCAGATCTGCCCTGAGCTTATCGTAGCCAGTTTGTGTCAGATAGGTGTAATTTGCCATATTGAAGGTATTAAAGGTTAGAAAAAATCTCCTCCGTATTCGAGTGAAAAAAGGCTTATCATGCTCCAATGGCAGGATAAACCTCTGTTTATTGAGTCAGACTAAAAAACAGGAACGCTCCTATCGGGCAGATAGAAACGTTCCTGTAAAAAATTCTAATGCAAAGGTAAGGGAGCTTTTAGGAGAAAGGAAAGCTTTTCATCTACTTTTCTACAAATCGAGCCGCAGGCCGATGCCGTGGATACCCTCATATATTCTTGTACTGCGGAAAGAATACTCCAAAGTCAGGCGGCTATCCGATCCTTTTTTGAACGGAATAGATGCGCTGAATCCGGCACTGATGCCGTTGTCGAGCGTTGCTTCCGTGCTGCCGACTGCTACGCCCAGCTCTGTTTTATAGGCGCCGCGCAAGGCAAAATTCTGACCTAAAGAAAACTCCAGACCGCCGCCTACCTGGTCACGGGAGAAGGCATTGGAAGTAAAGTTGCCAATAACCGAAAGGCGGTTGGTTTTACCAAACAGGAAGTCGCGGGAGAACCCGATATTCAACTGAGACGGCAATTCATACGCTGCGGAACGCTGGTAATAGGTAATCGGATACTCAAAGGTAGGCCCTTGATTCGGGCCTGGTTTGGAAATACCCTCTCCGACAAACTTCATTTTTGAACCCACATTGCGCAGGGAAATGCCAAACTTGAAATTGTCATTTTCACCCGTTACGTACTGTACGCCGGCGTCAAGCGCCATAGCGCGCGCGCCCACGTTGCTGATGGATTCGTTGACAAATTTAAAGGTTACGCCTACGGAAACCTTGTTGGAGAACAAATGAGAATAAGACAGCCCCATATTGAAATAGGAAGGGCTGAATGTAGCGCCTGTGCCGCCGGGAATATTTTCTGTTGTCGAAAGGAATTCTCCCAGATCCATCGATACCAAAGAGATACCGAATGCGCCGCCACCAGAGCCGATATGTTGCCCGAAAGACAGGGCATTCATGTTAATATCTGCAATATAGCGGGCATGACTGAGGTTAATCTGTGTTTTTTTGATACGCGACAAACCGGCAACATTCAGGTACATAGCTTCCGCCCCGGAGACGTAAGAGGTATTCAGGGAGTGCAAACCGGCGCTGCGTGCCCAAGGGTTGATGAGCAGCTGGTTGGCGCCCGCTTCGCCCTGCCGATCCGGGTTGCCTGCAAACGCAACACCGGCCAGCAACAAGCAGCAAGACAGCAAATAGGTAGATTTATGATTCATAAGTAGTTAACCGTTATTAGTTATTGGTTATCAGTGTTGATAATCAAGCATTTGCAAAGAATTTAATCTAAACTATTTTGCCTGATATACTTATCAATTCAAAGATTGAATTAGTCTGAAACAGGCTCATGCGAGCCATACGCCCCAGATTTGTGATTTGTGAGTTGTGAGTGGTATCCAGTTAGAGGAAAGTTCTCAATTATCTTCAAACGAGATGCCACTCACAACTCACAATTCACAACTCACTACTACAATCCCGACGGGTCAAATTGCCGGGCAATACCAAACCACTTGACCGTTCGGGTTCCCAGTCCGGGCGCCTGTATATTAAACAGGTACACGCCGCTGGCAACAGGGATGCCTTTGCTGTTTTTCAAATCCCATTCAAGATCAGGCGTAATCTGCTGGTAGGGCTGGTAAACTTCATTGCGCTCGTATTTGCGAATGAATTTACCATCCAAGGAGTAGATCGTTACCGTACACTTACCTGGCAGGTTCGTGATTTTGATCGTGTTGGAAAATTGAGAAGTCTCATACTGCGAGAAACCGTAGTACGGATTCGGCACTGCCTTGATGGAATCAAGCGCATTTTCGACCTGTACAACATCCAGCGCAACGGGCTGCTGACCGCGGGTAGAAAAACGGTATTTTGGATGACCGGTTCTCTGGTTTCCGTTAGCATCGCTGTACCAGGGTTGAAATGGATTGTCAACCCGCAGTTTAATCCTCACATCATTCGGAATCAAACCTTCTCGCAGCGACTTCATTTGGAAGTTCGGCGCCACTTGGAGCATACCGGCCCAGGCAATATCCTTCATCCGAGGCACTTTTGCAATGTATGGTTGTGTCGGTGTAGCAGAGAAAAACTCCGGCGTCAGGCGGCGGCGCATGGCTTCGCAACCATCATAATTGGTATAGGTAACATATACCCAATGCTGGCCGCCAAGAACCAGGTCGTAGTAATCTTCCAAAAAGTTCTCATCCCGCAGTATCTGGTCGGTAGGATTCCAGAGCATATCCCGACCGGTGAAACGCGGATCTATCGCGGAACTGTAAACGGAGTTTTCACCGAAGAAGATATTCAGGCGGCGGCCGGTCTCTACATCTACCGCATAGCCCGGGAACCATCCCATACCTCTGACAGGTTGCCCTACCTGATTGGCAGGTATGCCTGTAGCCGCAGGGTTCACTGCGCCATCCGGGTCGGGCAGGCCGTCGCCGTTGGCATCCGTTTTCCCGACCGAAAGGCTGTACCGAACGTCGAACATAACGCGCTTCCTGTTGGCCGGGCTTTCTGTTGCGAGGTCTGGAGATTTCGGATATTCAGCGCCGGAATAGTAATAAGATGCCGACTCCACCACCATACAGCGGCTCCATAAGCTCGTATCCTTGGTCAGTACGATGTCCACATTGGGCAGCAGGCTGAGTTTCAGTTGTCTTTGATCTGTTACAACATTCCCGGCATAGGTGCCGATAGCCGCGCCGCCTTTTTCTGTCCAGGCCGGTGTGATGACACGGTCATTGGGCACATTGGCGCGAAGGCCCAGTCGCCAGTCCGCCAGGTAATAAGGCACAAACCAGCCATTGCCCAGAATACTCAGACCCCTGCTCCTATCAAAATCATAGTCTATTTCCATCGGCGGCTTGGTCTGAACATAGTGGAATGGCGGGAAATCCGAATCCGGCCAGCCGGTCAGCCAGGGTTCATTGACATTGCTGTATTCCACTTCCGATCCAATGCCGCCATTGGTATCTTCATTGTTATCGCCTGCATCCAGGGTTTGTACAATAGAGACCGAGAAGCCGAATTCCGGCACGATTTGTTCATTCAGCTGTTGTATGGTTCTTTCCGATGCAATCACTTCGCCATCGGGTAGTCGGCGCAATTCCCAACGGGCCGTATCATCCAATACTTGATCGTTTAAATTGCCGTCTACCAGGTTCAGTTCAAAGTCGCCTTCTTTTACTTCAAACGGATTAAAAATCGTGATATTGATCGGGCTGCTTCCTGTTTTGTATGTCAGAAGGCTATCAAATCCGGGTTTCAGGATGTTTGCACGTGTAGTGCTGTCGAGGTCGAGGAAGTTGCCGCCTGCTCCTACACCTTCCAGTCGGGTTACTGCTACGCCGTCGCCATAAGAGGATTTTAAAACCTGGTCGACAATCGGACGCGGCACAACGGTAAATATTTGCGAGCCTCTGCGGCCCAGCAAGTATGGGAAAGGTTGGCCGGCGCCGGTACCCGGATCGAAGTCGCCGTGATTATTGTAAGCATAGGCTACCGCGACGAAGTAATACTTCTTGTGGTTTACAAGCCGTCTGTCATTGCCGGTGGCAAACTGGTCTTCTTTGATAGAAAACGTATGGCGGATGCCTGCATCGCCACCTTCCACCTGAATGCTGGGGGTATAAATTTTCAAACCCGGATTAATCGGGTTTTGGCTTTCTTCCCAGTTGTAAATCTTTTTAACATTGTTTTTAATATCCACCTGAAACACCAAGCGGCTGCGATCAGGGTTCTCAAAATCCGCATTGGAAGTATTCGGATTGAGCAACTGATAGATTTTGTAGCCCTCAAAGCGGTAGTCTGCCAAAGCCCTGACCGCTGGATCAGCGTTCAGCCTGATAGTATCCGGCGCGAGGAAGTCCTGTTGTCTGTAAGCCTCCGCAACGTTGTTAGAAGGTGCTTCGTTGGTCAGTACAGCGATCACTTCCCGTTCCAGTTCTATCCAGTTCACCGTCGGAGCATCCGGGCCGTCGAGCAGTTCAAAACAGTTGTCGAACAAGCCCTGCGCCAGACGGTCGGCGCGGAACAGCGGCTCCATATCCGGGCAGGGATAGCTAATATCAGGTACCCACGGCACCCCGATAATCAGTTCGTTCACAGCGCCCGGATTCAGTCGGAACGGACCGGAAGCCTGCAAACAGCGACGGTCGCCGATAGAGAGGTTGGCCGTACACATAGACCATCCTGCAGCATTATTGGGTTGTTGAGGAAACACAAAATCAATTTCCGCAGCTGTTGTGCCCGGGTTGTAACCACTGCCGCCAAAAGTACAAGGCGTACCATCGGCCCATGAACCGGTAATAAAACGGTAAAAAGCAAGGGGCGTTCCCGGGTCAACCATCGCATTCGGCCAGTTGCCACCGGCTACACCGGGCCGGTTGTAATACATAAAGGACGACATACCTAATTCCACCGACGAGTCGGGGGTAATCGGCTTGAGCGGCCCCCGGAAATAGTCGATACCGACCATCGGAACTTTGTCTTTGTAGGTCGGAACCCCTGCACACGTATTGCCCGTAATACCGTCGATAGGATCCTGGTTGTATACATACATCAGGCTGAGCGTGGTATCGCAGCCGATATAGTCGTCATCCGCACAGCCGAGGTCGGGGTCGGTCCACATCGCAAAGAATGTGGAGTCGATCGGGTCGGTAGCGCGGTTGATCAGTTTGTAACGCTGGAACGTCATATCGTTCAAAGCGTCGTTGGTGGCATACCCGAAAGCCTGCACCTGAATTTCCATACGAATAGCGCGTCCTCTGGAAGCGGTATGTTCCTGGCCACCGCCCTCGTCGTTATAAATCCAGAAGATCATTTCATCCGGGTAACGGTCGTTGGGGCATCCGCGAATATCAATAGACGGGTAATCTCCTTTCAATGGGTCATAGAGGCGGTCTTCGTCGGCATCAAAAAAGCCTGCAAGCGCCTGATCGGTAAACGGCAGGTCGAAACCCCAGACATCCACGAAATACGGATTGCCTTTGGCGGGCCATTCGCGCAGTCCACGCGGAATTTCGCTGGGATTCAGGTTGCCTGCTGACAGGTTGCGCAGGTGGAGGCGAATCTCATCGCCCGTTACGCGGAAGTGGCGGTCCCAGTTTTTACACATCACCGCTTCGGTATTGCCCAGGACAGGATCCAGCGGGCCGGGCCAAAAATCCTGTGAAGTGCTGCTACGATAGTCCTGGCAGGCTAATTTCAGGTTGTCGAAATCGTCATATCCCCCGATCCATACCGCACCGGCATAGAGAGAGGATACTTCCTCCTGCCCGCTGCTGAGGTCTACTTTCGGTACGATATAACGACCATCTGAAAAGTTCCACCAGCAGTCGCCGCCGCCCAGCAGACGCGCGCGCACGTTATTGATCCGCTGGTCGATAGCAGATTCAGAGTTGGCACACACATCGCGGTATTTTACTGTCCGTTCCGATTTGCGATAGTCATCGGGGCTTCGGCCAAAAACAGCCCCTCCCACTGCAAATGCGAGTACAACAACTAATAAAAGTTTGTAAAGACGCATGGTTAACAATTTTTTAGTTTAGAATTCAAAAATAGCGCCTACGTACATGCGACGTGGCAGGGTAAAGTTATCCGGGTTGCGCACAAGCCAGGAATAAGAGGCTAAATACGCCTCCTGGCTTCTGCCTTGCGAAACAATGTTATTGGTAATATTGATACCTTCCGCTGTGGCCAGGTAGCCGTCATCTGTCGGCGAACCTGTTACAGAGTACACATTGATAACATTTTTGCGATTCAGCAGGTTGGACACGCGGAAATAAACATTCAGGTTGAGCGGTTTTTTGTTTTCCGCAGAAAGATTGAATGATTTATCCACACGCATATCGAGCGTAAAACGCCAGGGCAAACGGTTGCCGTTGATAGCGCCCTGGATACCGCTTCCGCCAAATTGTTCCGCGCGGACATTTGCCGTGTAAGGGCGGCCCGAAACGGCGGTGAGTTGCAGGTTAGCGCCTAAGTTTGCCAGAATGTCATTGTTCCCGATACGCGGACCGTTGTAGTCCCTGCCATCGCTGAAACGGTAGTCCAAAATACCGGAGATGTTGTGGCGTTCGTCAAAATCGAGCGGGAAAAGGTTGCGGATATTACCCAGACGCGTCAGACCGCGTTGTGAGTTGGCACTCGAACCCGTTCCGTCCGCAAATTGCAGGGTGTAGGCTAAGCGCAACTCCGCATTTTGAATACGGCGCAAATCGTACTGTACGGTGAAACCTTTTACAGTACCGAAGTCGATATTGCCGTAGGTGGTGTAGGTTCCGATGATGGGCACCTGCTGGATAGTGCGAGACTGCGTCATATCGCGCATTTCGCGGTAGTAAGCGGAGAATTTGAGGGCCGAGTTCTGGTTCAGGCGCTGTTGAAAACCCACTTCATAGTCTACTACCTTTTCCGGTCTCAGGTTGGCATTGTTCTCCGGCGTACGGCCAGGCGTATAGAAGTAGAAATAATTCAGTGCGGTTACCTGGTAGTTTGTCGGACGCTGCACCAATACGTCATAGTGTGCAAAGAAGTTGGCGTCTTCCGAGATGGGGAACGAAAAGCCCAGACGCGGAAGCCAGTTGGTCTGCGGCGTATAATCTTCAAAAGAAGTATTCGGATCAAAATCATCGCTGGTTATATCGCCACCCCGAACCGGATCCACCAGCAAAGGATTGACAACGCCGCCGCTACCGTAAATAGCAACACCGTCGTTCGCCTGGCGGCCATCGGGGAAGAACCAGGTATCGCCGCTGCGGAACGCCGCCGGTGATCTGTCCTGTTCGCTCACCGTATACACCTTAAAGTCGTCGCCAATCGTACCCGGGCGGACATCCGGCGCTTCCGGCACCGTTTCAAAGTAATCTTTAGCCGTCATCACCTGGTACAGCGAGTACGGGTCTTTCAACACCTTGGTATTCAGGTCGAAACGTTCCACGCGGACGCCCAGGCTGAAAATCATATTATTAAACGTGAATTTATCTTTCAGAAATGCAGCCTGATACAAGGGTTGAAGCGGCGCAACCGGCAGCGTACGGACGCCATCAGCGTCTTTCAGGCGGAAAAAGTCGTTAAACGTGATGCCGTCCGGCGAGCGTTCGCCGGTGTAATCGTAACCGTAGTACCCCACCAGGCCGCGGTCTGTCAATTCGCGCGGGCCGAACATACTGAGGCTCAGTTGATCGGGCGTCAGCCCTTCCACATTGACGTATTCATTGAGACCGACTCCGAGCGATTCACGCAGGGCGCGATAGAAACGGCGACCCGGCTGGTCTACCACTAAGTACGGGTATTGATCAATCGGGCCGACATCCTCGAAGCGAGGGTCAATAAAGGTGCCGATAGGCGCAGCCGTCCGGTCGATACCGTTAAAATGGCTGTTGGCCGATTGAATGGCTTGCTGCCACAAACCGGACGGCGCCACATTCCAGGAGCGGGAGGTGCGTTGTTCGTTGAGCAGGCCAAACTGAATACTGTGTGTGCCTGTTTTGCCCAATTTCAGGTCAAAACTGCTATTCGCCGTAATGGTGATGATGTCGTCTTCGCTGTTGCCAAACGAATTATATACCAGGTTCGCATTCGTATGATTACCCCAAATGGAGGAGTACAAGGCTGGTTGAATACCATTGAAGGCCTCGAAAGATGCATAATCATCAGGAACGGCAAATTCATTGTAGGCCACCAGACCGGGATTTTGTGTGCCCGGTTCAAATCCGGTGAAATCAGTCAGGTAACCGCCGTGGATGACCATATTGCTATCCAGAATGGCTCTCGGGAGGTTGTCGTAGTTGAACTTGCCTACATAGCCATAATCAAACAACCTGTCTTCGTGGCGCGGGTCGTATGCCTTGTTGGTACCGCGTTCAAAAGCAAACTGCAACTGGTAACTGGCATTGGAAATACTCACGCGATTCGCATTCTTTTCGCTGCCATCATCATCGTTGTTGCTGCCGAGGCGGTGGCGGAAACGGGCGATACCGCGATACCGGCGACCATAGTTGGTCGGGTTATTCCGGCTATTCACCAATCTCCAGCCTCCGGGCGTAAACTGATCTTGCTGATCTTTAAATGTCCCGGTCACGCTCAGGTCGATACTGTTCGTGAGGCGAAGGTCTATTTTGCTGGTAATGTCAATATCCTGTCGTTTTTCATACGGATTGAACTTGTACACATCGACACTGTCGTTGGTCAGGTTTTCACCGGAAGCAATAAACAATGCGCCGTTGCGCGATATCGGGTGCGCCTGAATACGGCCCAGTACGTTGTTAGGGTCATTCAGTTTGGCGCGCTCTGCATTGGCTGCTGCTTCATCGGCGCCGTATAATATACCCAGATCCACGCCGTCTCCTTTTGCTATATACAGCGGAAGCGCCGGCGGATCGTCGTCTTTCTGGCGATTGAATTGTCCGGACAAGCGGAAACCCAGTACCGTGCGGGTACTGCCGTCTGATTGTTTCTTTTTGATAATCGGGCCGCTCAAGTTGGCGGTAGCCAGCAGCCAGCCATAGGGATCGAGGCCGTGCGAGTTTTCAATATCAATACCGCCGTGGTACTCGCTGGCCGGGCCTTTGGTAATCATAGAAATAACACCGCCTGTTACGTCGCCGTATTCAGCGCCCAGGCCACCTGTGATGACCTGCAATTGCTCCAAATCCTGTACGGGTGGGGGCGAACCGGAAACACGGATACCGTCGATATAATAGTTGGTAGCATTCGAGCGCGAACCTTTGATGTTAATTGCGCCGCCATCTATCGAGGTGGTACCTGCGGTGGTGGCCACGATCGCATTGACGCTACGTGTCGGCAGGTTTCTGATCTGGTCGGAAGTCAGCGTCTGTCCGCCCGATGTTTTGTCCTGCTCGATGAGCGGCACCTTGTAGGCCACAATATCCACCGTATTCAATGTCAGATTGTCCGACATCGTCTGGTTGAGGAAGTTGATCTGTGCGGTAAGGATTTTCACGCCGGTAACTGTTGCAGTTTTGAATCCTGTATAGGAAAACTCCACAGTGTACGTACCCGGGTCGATCGGAATCCGAAACTCGCCTTGGTAATTCGTGATGGCGCCCCGTATCATATCGGCGCCTTTCGACACTCTGACGGAAGCTCCGACCAGCCCCTCGCCTTTGTCGTCCGACACTTTGCCTGACAGTACAGTTGACTGGGCAAATACAGTACCGACGCAGCAAAGTATGGCAATGGTTAAGAGTAAAGAACGTACCATAGAAAAGTGATTGAAAAAATGGTGTAAAGTTGCTATCAGTTGAGTTCTAAATGTTTGCTATTCAATGTGTTACATTTTTAATCGGAATCGGAATCAATAAAAAAGGCTGCAATGATAGTAAAACCATTCTTTAGCCGGGCGTCTCATTTGGCATTATATCGGTTTTTTGACAAAAGCAGCCAATGCTTTTTGAGATTTTCAGCTCAGGCAGATGGTACAACAGCGCTTATTTTTTCCAGCAAGACGGCTGCCAGCAGGTATTTCGACTCCTGTGTCCAGCCTGCGATATGCGGTGTCAGTACAACATTTTCGAGCGCATGCAAACGTTGGTAGAGCGCTGCTTCCGCTGCCGAAAAGGTTGGCGGTTTTTCGTTTTCAAATACATCCAGACATGCACCCTCTATCCGCCCTGCTTCCAATGCCGTCACCACATCTGCCGTGTTTATGCAAGCGCCCCGCGCCGTATTCATTAGGATAAACCCATTTTTGCAGTGCCCGATAAAATCCGCATCCACCAGGTGGCGGGTTTCAGCGCTCAGCGGCAGGTGCAAACTGATGATATCGGCCTGCTCCTGAATATCGCTCAGGCTGCTTTCCAGCACCCAGGGCATTTCAGATGCGTAACCGGGTGTTATATACTTGTCAAAAGCCAGTACGGTCATTTCCATACCTGCCAGTTTTCGGGCAAACTGGCTGCCGGTATGCCCGAAACCAATTATTCCGATCGTTTTCCCGCGCAGTTCAATGCCCCGGTTGGCTTCCCGTCGCCAGATGTCGGCCCGCACTTCCCGGTCGGAGCGCAACATATTGTTCATCAGCGCCAGCAACATCCCCAATGCCTGTTCCGCTACGGCATTCCGGTTTCCTTCCGGGCTGCTCACTACGGCGACGCCGCGTTCGGCGGCATACGCGCGGTCAATAATTTCCATCCCGGAACCCAAGCGGCCCACAAAACGAAGACGAACAGCCTTGTCCAGAAAAGTCCGGTTGACTATTATTTTACTGTTGATAATCAAACCTTCGTAATCGGAAATCAGTTTTAAAGTATTCTCGGGGGTAATGTCGGGCATGAAATCGCAGGTATATCCCATTCGTTCCAGCCCATCAGCCAATAATGGATGACAATCATCCGTGATGAGCACTTTTTTCATGCAGGTTATTTAGTCAAATGTCGGCCTCTTATAGGAGAGGATTTCGGTAAAATGTGTGAATGGTAGTTGTCCGTCAGCGAATGCAGTTTCTAATTTCGTGGAAGAATTTGACAGAAGTTGGCCGTTTGACCGACTTAGCGGAAATTTGCCCCGCACTTCTGCGTATTCCTGGTACCCAATGCCACCCATTTACCGACTGGCAGCAAAGATATTTAGACGAACACATGAAACACATCTTTTTTTTGATTCTGACTACTTTAGCATTTTTGGCTTGTACCACTCCGGAACCGCCCAAAAAATATTCTTTTGATTGCTATGCCCGTTTCGACGAGCAGGCCGCGAAAACCACTGCCGAAGCCGGCTGGAAAGAAGGCGAAGGCAATCCTTTACCGGTGGAACCGCCCGGCGGTATTCGCTACCAGAAAACGGACATGACATTAGTACCGATCCAGGGTATTACCTACCAGTACGCCTACCCTGCCGATTATACCCGCGACCACCTTTTTCAGTGGAAAACGGCAGAAGGTAAATCCCTGGAATTTACCCTGCAAATGCCGGCATTGGATAGTATCTACTTTGAACCGAAAGTATTGTCGCGCAGCCAATCTGCCCGCTTTTTCTGGAAAGGTACAGCGCTCGAACGCGGCGAAGCCATGGTCTTTATGTGGGAAAATGCAGCCCAAAACCTGACCATTCCGATTGAATTATACCAGATCGGCAGCTCCACCAGCATCGAATTTCCAGCCGTGAAAATGGCCGAACTCCCCGCAGGCGACTGGACATATTACGTCGTGCGAAAAAAATTGCAAAAAACTACCATTGACGGCGTGTCGGTGAACGGGGTGTCGGAGTACTACACCAAGGCGCAAGCCATTAAAATTAGAGGTGAGAAGTGAGAAGTGAGAGGGTGAGAGAC
>JAYSZC010000226.1:0-4986 GCA_043738235.1 Lewinellaceae bacterium
CGCCTTGGGGTTTAGATTTCTTAAGAGTAAAGTAATCAAAGTATCAAATCCGTTTGAACCGCCTTCTCAATGGCAGATAAACCAATATGACATACCTCATGCTACTCTGGATTCTGTACAGATAATTTATGGGGCTTCCATTCTTCTGAAAGATGGTTATGCATATATTTTTGGTACGGAAACAAATAATAATAACAGATATTTGAAACTTGCCAAGGTAAGCCAGGATAGTATCACAAATTTCTCTTCATGGAAGTTTTATTTTGAAGGAACATGGCAGAGCGAGCATACCTTGGCAGAAAGGTTGACGGATAAGATCGGCTTTGAATTTTCAGTTTCCTATCAACCCCAAAAAGGCAAATTCGTGTTAATTACCTCGGAAAATGGCTTTTCACCTAATATCAATATGCAAAAAGCAGATTCCGTTTGGGGAGAATGGACTGAGCCGACCACCGTGTATCAATGCCCCGAATCATCATGGGGAAATAATATTTTTAATTATGCTGCGAAAGCACACCCAGAACTTTCTACAGATAATGAACTGCTTATTTCTTATGTTTCTAATTCATTCGATATTAATGATCTCTTAGAAAATGCAGATCTGTACTGGCCGCGGTTTATTAAAATTAAGTAAGAGGATCAGAAACAGCCATAACTCAAATTATCCGTCCTTAAAGTCTGCATTACTTGGCTTGGTGTCATCACCGCTATGCTGCCAAAATCTCCTGCCCGTTGCCCGACCACATCGGAATCATCGAATACCAATAACCCTTTTACCCGGTCAAAATAAAAGTATAGTTATTGTTTCACCTGGTTAAAAAATAACTTTGAAGTTTATCCCCTGGTATGAATTGTTGATTTGAAGGTTGGAACACCCATTAAGTCAGTATCAGGAGCGCTGGGCGGCTAAGTACATCTTGGACCTTCATCCCTCATTCCTGAATCCTAAATACATCTTTTACACATCCTTTACATCCTTTTACACCCCAAAAACAGCCCGATCTCGGCCCACCTATACTTTTGTAGCATTGTTTCACCAATCCAATAATGTCATGCAAATCCGTATGCTTGCTTTTTTGCTCATGTTTCAATCCTTCGTTTCCTGTCAGCATAGTCAGGAAGTAGCCCTGCCCATGGCAGCCAGCATTGCTTTCCCATCCGTAGACAGCGTGCAGAGGATTCAGAAAAAAAACCTTACAACTGCATCCAACATCGTTTTTCAATCCGTAGACGGCGGGCAGAGCTGGCAGGACGTCAGTGCGGGACTGCCCGTGGATTTACCTGTCATAGGTGTTTTTACCAATGGCGGCGAAGTCTTTTTGGGTACTGAAAACGGATATTTCCGCAGTAACACTGCCGCGGATGTCCCGCCGGTATGGGAAAAAGACTTTCTTTGCAGCGAAAGAATTACAGCCATTTACCCAGGCCGGAACGGGCCGTATTTCTGTAGTTACGGAAGCGGTTTTTACCAGGAAATACCCGGCACCGGGATTTGGACGTCCTTAAGCAATACCTTGAAAGACAAGACGGTACACAGTGTTTTGGAAACCCGTGACGGAACGCTTTTTGTCGGTTGCGACAGCGGCATTTTTAAATCTGCCGATGCCGGGCAAAGCTGGAAACAGGTCTTTAACAAAGGCATGATCCTGAACATCCTCGAGTCGGAGGGCGCGCTGATTGGCGGCGGGCGTTCGGGCGTGCTGCGCTCGACCGACGGCGGCGAAAACTGGATAAGTGTGCTGAACGAAAACATACTGGCCAAAAAAACAGGAATCATCGGAGATCGTTTCGTCACCATCCTCGGCACAAATGATCCCAAGCAGGTCAGTCCTGAAGGCATTACGAACAGGCTGCGAACTTCCGCCGACGGCGGTAAAACCTGGCAGCGTATGGATCAGCCCCTTTTGCCCGTTCAGTGCATATTCGATATGGATAAAAGCCTTTCGCAGATCAAGGATGTGTACGACATCGTGCAGGCGGGCGAATACCTTTTTTGTAGCTTCGATACCGGTATTTTCCGTTCTGCCGATCAAGGCAAAACATGGGAAATTGTATTCCCTTCCACTGCTTTTTACAATTTGACGGTTTCGGGTAAAGTAATTTATGCCGTAGTTGGAGGCGGCTGCTGAAACGGGAGGGGGCACTTTTAACACTGATTATCGACGTGTTTTCGCATTTCACAGTCAGGATGTATCCACCTGATAACCAATAACGGATAACCAATAACTTAAGAAGGCCTACTTTTGTCGGAAAAAAACCATCCACATGGGGTTTCGTTCCGTCCTTATTCGCCCGTTTGCCAATATGATTGCCCGTTCGATAGACCGCTGGTCGTCGGATGCGATTGGCCGGCAGGAAAAGATACTGTACCAACTGGTTGCAAAAGCGCGCAACACCGCCTTTGGCCGCGACCATCATTTTTCTGAAATTCGCGGCTACGAGGATTTTAAGAATGCCGTTCCTATCCGGGATTACGAGGACTTAAAAAACTATATCGAACGCATCAAAAACGGCGAAAGCGACGTGCTTTGGCCCGGAAAACCCGCTTATCTGGCCAAAACATCGGGCACCACTTCGGGCGTGAAATATATCCCGATGAGCAAGGAAAGTACCCCCCTGCACTTCGGGACTGCCCGCAATGCCGTCTTCAACTATTTTGCCCGCACCGGAAATGGCCGGTGGTTGGATGGTAAAAT
This sequence comes from Lewinellaceae bacterium, assembly GCA_043738235.1. Lineage (GTDB taxonomy): Bacteria > Bacteroidota > Bacteroidia > Chitinophagales > Saprospiraceae > M3007. The sequence goes on from JAYSZC010000226.1 coordinate 2,697, forward strand.
GATTTTCCTTTCCGGCAGTCCCGAACTCGACGAAGTGGCGGGCATCCCCACAGGTCGCCTGAGCGGCATTTCCAATCACCTGGTTCCCGGATGGCTGCGCACCAACCAGTTGCCTTCCTGGCAAACCAATTGCATCGAAGATTGGGAGGAAAAACTCGAACACATCGTCGATGAAACCAAAAATGCTGACCTGCGCCTGATCTCCGGCATCCCGCCCTGGGTGCAGATGTATTACGAGCGCCTGCTCGAACGCACCGGCAAACGCACCATCCTCGAAATCTTTCCGAACTTTTCGGTGTTTGTATACGGTGGCGTCAATTTTGAACCCTACCGCGCCAAACTGGAAGAACTCGTGGGCGGCCCGGTCGACAGCGTGGAAACCTACCCCGCCTCCGAAGGTTTTATTGCGTTTCAGGATTGTTTCCCCAGCCAGGGCCTTCTGCTGAATGTCGACGCCGGAATGTTTTTTGAATTTGTGCCGGCCGATGAAATTTTAAATGAAAACCCCGGCAGACTTTGGCTGAAAGACGTGGAAATCGGCGTGAATTACGCGGTCATTTTGCACACCAATGCAGGCCTTTGGGGTTACAACATCGGCGACACGGTGCAGTTCGTCGGCAAAAATCCGTACCGGATTGTCGTCAGCGGACGGGTGAAGCACTTCATCTCGGCGTTCGGAGAACATGTGATCGGTAAGGAAGTGGAGGAATCGCTGCTGCCCGTAGCCAATGCCGCGGGTGTACGTATCGTAGAATTTACCGTAGCGCCGCAGGTGAACCCGCCGCAAGGCGGATTGCCCTATCACGAGTGGTTCATTGAATTTGACAACGCGCCTGCCGACATGGAGGCTTTTGCAATGCTGGTGGATGTGGCCATGCGCAAACAAAACATCTACTACGACGATCTGATTGCAGGCAATATCCTGCGCACCCTGAAAATCACGTCCTTGAAACGCGACGCTTTCCGGGAATATATGAAATCGCAGGGCAAACTGGGCGGGCAAAACAAGGTGCCGCGATTGTCGAACGACCGAAAAATAGCGGATTGGCTTGAAAACTGGAAATGAGTTTTTTACCAAATAGTTTTTTTACCACATATAACACATAGACCGTTATGTGTTCTATGTGTAAAATCTATGTGTTATATGTGGTAAAAAGAAAAACATCAAGTTTAAGTAAAAGGGCAAAATAGTTTAGATTAAATTCATTGTAAATGCTTGATTATCAACACTGATAACCAATAACTAATAACGGATAACTACTTATGAAGAGAATCCTATTCCTCCTGCTTTTTGTGAACGCCCGGCTTTTTGCCCAAACAGCCCCTTTGTTTGTAGCAGACCAGACCATTCGCCTCGATGGCGTCACGGAATACCTGTACGCTTTCGCCGAAGGCGATCAGGTACATCTGTACGTACAGGAACTGACAGGCAAAAAAATCAGGGCCGTCGAGTTTTCCGAATTCCCGGATTATCCCTTGTTCCGGGCCTACGACCTGGATTCAGTGCTGACCAAAACCATTACGATTCCTAAAACCGGGGTTTACCTGTTGCGTTTTCAGGAAGTTGGAATGAATAAAAAAATATGCCGCTTTACCCTGCACCGCACGGCAGCCGGCCCCGAATCGGCGCGTATGAATACCCGGGTGGGCTGGGACATTCACGAAAATCCACAGTATCGCGTCGGTAAACGCAGCGTGCAGACCGGTAAAAAAACAGAAGTGCTGTCGCTGGGCGGCCAGGTAACCGTGGCAGCCAGCAAATTTTTCACCAAAAAACCGGTGAATGCCTACCAGTTTACCCTGCCGCCCAATACCTTGCAATGGGCCTACCGCATCTCTGTCGGACAGGCGGTCACCGAGGCTCGGCGACAGGATGCGGATAAACTGAAATCGGTACTACAATCCGGCGCGGTCAAAATCATGGGCATACAACCTCAAACGGCGCTGGCGGCTTTCGCGCTCGGCATGGCCATTGATATGACGGTCACTACGGGCGGCGAAGACGTGGACTATGCTTTGGTGGATTGGAATAACTGGCAGCAATTTGTTAAAAATGAAAACTATAACGCTTTCATGCATCAATCGGGCATGAGCGTCGATGTCCAGCGCCGCTACTCGCCGCTGGAAGGCACGTACTTTTTTGCATTGCGCAGCGATAACTGGCTCGACGACATCAATGTAACGATTGATATTGAGGCAGTTACGGAGATACCGCTGTTTGAAACGGAGATTTATTTGGAACCATACAAGGAATGAAATATCAGGAATGAGGAATGAGGATTGAGGAATG
>JAYSZC010000227.1:0-2039 GCA_043738235.1 Lewinellaceae bacterium
CGAAGTGGAGATGGTTTTTGCTACGCAATGCCTGATGCAAAACAAACCCAAACAGATGCGCATCAGCATAGAAGGGGAACTGGGCAAAGGCGTGGCATCCAAAGACATCATCCTGTACATCATTGCACAAATATCGGCCAGCGGCGCGACCGGCTATTTTGTGGAATACGCCGGTTCTGCGATCCGCAGCCTGTCGATGGAAGCGCGGATGACGATCTGCAACATGAGTATTGAAATGGGTGCACGCGGTGGACTGATCGCCCCGGATGAAACCACCTTTGCTTACCTGAATGGCCGGAAATTTGCGCCTGCCGCCGCGGACTGGGATCGAAAACTGGCCGAATGGCGTCAGTTGTACTCCGATGCGGACGCTGTGTTCGACCATGAAATACATATCCGGGCCGAAGATATACAGCCGATGGTCACTTACGGCACCAATCCCGGCATGGGTATACCAGTGACCGGCAGGATTCCCGGCGAAGAACTGCTCGAAGAAAAAGAGCGGCCTTCCTTCCGCAAAGCCCTGGATTACATGGGTTTACATTCGGGAAATGCTATCAAAGGCCAAAAAGTAGACTACGTTTTTATAGGCAGTTGCACCAATTCCCGGATCGAAGACCTGCGCCAAGTGGCTGCATTTGTGCAGGGCCGCCGCAAAGCGGACGGCGTGGAAGTATGGATCGTTCCGGGTAGCAAACAAGTGGAAGCGCAGGCGCGGGAAGAAGGCTTGCACGATATTTTTGAACAGGCAGGTTTCCAACTTCGTCAGCCCGGTTGTTCGGCTTGTCTGGGCATGAATGAAGATAAAATTCCCGCCGGGAAATATTGTATTTCCACCTCCAACCGAAACTTTGAAGGCAGGCAGGGACAAGGCGCACGTACGCTGCTGGCCAGTCCGCTCAGCGCCGCCGCTGCGGCAGTGACAGGCGTGGTGACGGATGTGCGGGAGCTACTTGGCTAGCGCAGAGGTGTCATCTGCGAGGTACGAGCAGGTGACACCTCGAAAAGTAAAGTAGCATTTCCGCGTTGAGATAACACCTGCTCGTGCCTCGCAGATGTCACCTCAACGCTCAACCGAAAACACAAAAACACCAAAATACAAAAACACTCAAACAATGATTATCAGCAACACCGCCGTCCCACTAGAGGATGAAAATGTAGATACCGACCAAATTATTCCGGCGCGTTTTTTGAAAGCAACCAGCCGGGATGGTTTTGGTGAAAACCTGTTCCGCGACTGGCGTTACAGCAACGACGATGAAGCGCAACCGAAAACGGATTTTGTATTGAACAATCCGGCTTTCAGCGGAAAAATAATGGTTGCAGGTAAAAACTTCGGATGCGGAAGCAGCCGCGAACACGCCGCCTGGGCATTAAAAGACTATGGCTTCGACGCAGTGGTGAGCAGTTTTTTTGCCGATATTTTTAAAAACAACGCGCTCAATAATTTTCTGCTACCTGTGCAGGTGAGCGACGAATTTTTGCAACAACTTTTTGAAACCATACGCCAGAACCCGGCTTCTGAAATCGCGATCGACCTGGAGAAACAAAGCATTACGAACGTGACTACCGGCGAACAGGCGTTTTTTGACATCAATTTATACAAAAAAACCTGCTTCATCAACGGCTACGACGACATCGACTACCTGCTGAGTATTCGGAGCGACATCGAAGCGTTTGAATTAACCCATTAACTTAATCAATACCAGTTCATGAAAAAGAATATCACTGTCATCGAAGGAGACGGCATCGGCCCGGAAGTAACCGCCCAAGCCGTGAAAGTGCTGAACGCGGTCGGTACCCGTTTCGGCCATACATTTCGTTATAAATACGCACTCATGGGCGCCTGCGCCATCGACAAAACCGGCAATCCGCTTCCCGACGAGACCATCGAGGCTTGCCTGAAAAGCGACGCCATTCTATTCGGCGCCATCGGGCACCCCAAAATAAATACCGCCCGTGAGTTCGCGGTAAATGATAAAGTCCACATTTTCGAGGCGTTCGGCTTTCAGGGGCGACAGGTGTTGCAGCGCCGGATA
>JAYSZC010000228.1:0-4983 GCA_043738235.1 Lewinellaceae bacterium
CTTTCTTCTAACGGAATGCCCCTCACGATTCACGACTCACCACTCACCACTCACCACTCACCACTCACCACTCACGATTACAGGCCTGAAAAACCTAAGCCCAAACCGCCGAGCCGCCAAGCGGGATGTCTCTCACTTCTCACTTCTCACTTCTAATAATCTTCGCAAGATTCGGGTAGGCCACGGTTGTTTTCACGGCTACTTTTGTACCATCAAATTCAACAACCATGAAGGCACAAGAGCACATCAATTTCCAGCGCATCGCCGAAGCGATCGACTACCTCCGGCAGAACTTCACCCGGCAACCTGAACTGGCGGAAATAGCCGAACAAGTTCATGTAAGTCCGTATCATTTTCAGCGCCTGTTCACGGAATGGGCCGGCACGAGTCCCAAAAAATTCCTGCAATACATCAGCATTCAGCACGCCAAAAAAATGCTGAAAGAAGATCAGGCTTCCCTGTTCGACACGGTTATGGAAACCGGGCTATCAGGCGCAGGACGCCTGCACGATTTATTTGTCAATATAGAGGGTATGACGCCCGGCGAATACAAAAACGGCGGCGCCAACCTTTCCATCAATTACAGTTTTGCCGAAAGCCCTTTTGGCAATATCCTGGTGGCTTCCACGCCCAAAGGTATTTGCCACATTGCTTTTGCCGACGACAGCGCAGAAGCGCTACAACAGCTGCAAAACAATTTCCCGAACGCAACATACCGCCAGATGCTGGACCTGATGCAGCAAAATGCCCTGTACATTTTTACACACGACTGGAGCAAACTCCATCAGATCAAACTCCACCTGAAAGGTTCGGATTTCCAACTGAAAGTGTGGGAGACACTGCTGAAAATCCCGATGGGCAAACTCACTACCTACGGCGCCATCGCCCAACACATCCAACGCCCCAAAGCAGCGCGCGCTGTGGGAACGGCCATCGGCGACAACCCCGTCGCATTCCTGATTCCCTGCCACCGGGTGATCCAATCCAGCGGGCTATTGGGCGGATACCATTGGGGAACCGGGAGAAAAACGGCTATGATCGGTTGGGAAGCGGCGCAGGTAAAAGAAGTGAGAGGTGAGAAGTGAGAGGTGCGTTTGTTATTTTGTAGCAAATGCCCGAAATTACCTTTTTAAATAAAGCTACCTTCGCCCATCTTTTACTAAAAACATACTATCTGATGACCTTCAAATTTTGCAGCCGTACCCTTTTGCTCGCTACGCTGTTCCTGGCGCAGCAGTCTTTATCAGCCCAGCAGGAAATGCGTTGGGACACACATGGCATCGGTTTTATCGTACCGGAGAACTTTAAGGTGGAAACCAACAATGCCGAGGAATACACCGCTTCCAACGACGATCTTTTCCTGAGCATTATCCCGATTCAGGACGAAAACCTGACCACTGATCACCTCGCAGAAGCGGTGGTAGAAATGGCGAAAGAACTCGAATACGATGTCGTCGATGTAGCTGACGAAGCGTCTATGCAAGATTTTACCGGCTACTACGTGATTGGACAAAAAGACGGCGTCAATGCGCTGCTGATGGCCATCATGGATACGGAAAGCAGCACGAACGTATTGGTTGTCATCGTGTATGCCGACAATTCTGAAAGAATGGCGTTGAAAATTGCGAACAGTTTTTTCGCATACGACTGATTTCTTGTGAGTAGTGAGTTGTGAGTAGTGAGTGGGATTACGTTAGAAAAAACTGAGTTCATTCTTCTAACGTAATCCCACAACTCACTACTCACTATTCCAGCGCAAACGCCACCACCCAATTCCCCTTCGGCGTGCCTAATTTTTCGCCCCCGCAGGCCACTGCGATGTATTGTTTGCCATTGACCTGATAAGTAGCGGGTGTGGCAAATGCGGCGGCAGGCAAAGTGCTTTCCCACAATAATGTACCCGTATTTTTATTAAAAGCGCGGAATTTGCCGTCTTTCGTGGCGGCAATAAACAGCAGTCCGCCGGCCGTGACAACCGGCCCGCCATAGCTTTCACAACCCGTCGGCGCATGTCCTTTTTGCCGCAGCGTTTCGGTATCGCCGAGCGTAACGCGCCAGCGGTAAGCGCCGGTATTCAGGTCGATGGCGCTGAGCGTGCCCCAGGGCGGCGCGATGCCGGGCAAGCCCTCGCTGTCTAAAAACTTGTGGTAGCCCGTATGCTCGTAAGGAACAACGGGCTTGTTCTCAACAGCAGTTGCTACCGCGCCGATCTCTTTTTTCTCTTCTCCGTACAAAAATGCCACGAGTGCCGCTTTTTCTGTTTCGCTGATTTGTGGAAATCCGGGCATCATTCCTTTGCCTGTACGAATCATCCTGTTTACAAAACCTTTGCCTCTCCGGTTGATTTTCAGCAAGGAAGGAAATCCGCTCTGCGCGTTGCCGCTGCGGTCGGTTTTGTGACAGGAGGCGCAATAACTCAGGTAAATCGCCTCACCCGGGGTGGTTCCTGCGGCCATTTTGCCGGCATCCGGTTTCATTTGCAGAATCCAGGCCATTTCGTTGGAATTGACGTATAATATCCCTTCCTCAGGATCGGCGCCTGCGCCGCCCCATTCGGCGCCGCCGTCGTAACCGGGCAAGAGAAAAACACCTTCGAGGTTGGGCGGCGCGTACCATCTTTTATCCGAGCGGCGAAACGTTTGCAACAGCTCATCCCGGTTGTCGGCGTAGGGGCTGATGTCGTTTTCCGTGAGTTCGTGGGCCTGCCGGGCAAAGGGTTTCGGGAGCACCGGCACGGGCTGGTTGGGCCAGGCCTGCTCGCCCTCCAGCGAAGAAGGCGGCGCGGCCCTGTCTTCAATATCAAACAGCGGTTGTCCGGTTTTTCGGTCGAACACAAACACATAACCCTGTTTGGTGATCTGGGCAACTGCATCAATGGTTTGATCTCCTCTTTTTACCCGGAGCAGGTTGGGCGGCGCGGGCAGGTCGCGATCCCAGATGTCGTGGCGGGTAAATTGATAATGCCAAATCCGTTTCCCCGTCCGGGCATTCAGGGCCAGCAGGCAGTTGGCGTACAGGTTGGCGCCTTTGCGCCGCCCCCCGTAAAAATCGGGCGATGCGGAACCCGTCGGCACAAACAGTACGCCTGCCTCGCGGTCGACCGCCATGCCCGCCCAGTTGTTGGCGGCGCCGATGTCTGTATTCAGGTAAGCCTCTTTGTTGTCCCAGGTTTCATAACCGGCTTCTGTCGGGTACGGTATGGTATGGAAAGTCCAGACCAATTTGCCGCTCCGCACATCGAAGGCGCGAATATCGCCGGGAGCCGCATCGTCGCCTTCTGACAAGCGCAGCGGCATGACGATGAGGTTTTCAAAAATGGTTCCGGGCGTATTGGAAATGATAAACTTGTTGCGGGCGTTCTCCGGCAATCCATCGTGCAAATCCACCCTGCCGGCCTTGCCGAATGTTTCGATGGGTTTCCCGGTTTTGGCATCCAGCGCCCACAGCTCGGGGCCGATGGTAAAAAGGATTCGCCGGTCGGTGCCATGCTCCCAGTAGGCTACGCCGCGGCAGGTGCTATGCCATGCTTTCAGGGTGTCGCCGAAAAGCCACAATTCGCGCCCCGTAGCCGCATCGAGGGCAAAAGCCTGCACGGCTGCCGTTACGCCGTACAGTACCCCGTCGACGATGATAGGACTCATTTGCATCTGGCCGCTATCGGGCGCCGCATAAGTCCAGGCCACTTTCAGTTTGTGTACATTGTCCGGGTTGATTTGTGTGAGCGTGGAGTAGTGGTTGCGGTCAGGCCCGCCGAGGTATTCCCGCCACTGGGTGTAGTCGATATTGTTGGAGCCGCTGATAAAAAGCGTATACAGCAAGGTAGTGAGCAGAATGTATTTCAAGTCCTTAAGTGGTTATCCGTTATTAGTTATTGGTTATCAGTGTTGATAATCAAGCATTTATAATGAATTTAATCTAAATTTTTCTAAATTCTTCCATCATTTCCCGGATCACCGGGTGATCTGCTATCTGTTTTTCCGGGGGACCTAAAATGGCGTTTATGTCGGCGGTCAGTTCCGTATCGATGCCGGCGCATTTTCCGGTGTCCAGGTCGATCAGGTATATTTTATCATCCGACATTACCGGTCTTAAATGATGAACAATCAACACGTTCTCCACTTTTTTTATATAACCGATGGAATGCCACCTCAATTTGTCAGGCGCACCGGTCAATTCAATATCCGTCACAAAAATCCAGGCATATTGATCCTTTTTTTGGAGCATAATGCCATGTAAAGTGGCCCATAATCTGATGTTGTCATCCTGGTATCTTTCCCTTAAAGTATCTGTTTTGATATTCAAATAGTGCTTGTTGCCGCCGTACACCAGGTAATAAGCAAAAGGGACGGGCGATTGTTCATCGTACCTTTCGAGGTAATAATTTTCAGGGATTTGAATGGGCAATGGTTGCCAGTGCATGCCTTCTGAAATAAAAACGTCGAAATATTTCATGTTGCTCAGTCGACGTTGCTGCTCCAGGCCTTGCAGAATCCATTGCAGCGACGGATCGGGTGCATCTGCTTTCCGGGGCAATAACATTTCCTCCATCTTTTTTTTGAAGGCCAGATTTTCAGGCTCCAGCAAAACGGGTGGAATTTCGATCACAGTCCTGATTTCGCAAAAACAGGACTCCGATTCGATCTCGTATTTTTCGCCGGTTTTCCCGTTTGTGATAGTATAGTGCTGACTTCCAAAACCACTGCCGCTGGAATTATTGGATTGTATGGTATCCTGTACGCTATCGCCATTGATGTCCATTGTTTCGACATTGCCCCGCTCATTGGGCGGTTTATACCAGGGTGGAAGTGGGTTTGTCACTGCTACGGGCTGCTTTTCAGCAGTATGTCTGCTGCACCGGGCGAACAGGAGCAGGCAGCATAAGAGCAGAGGTGAGAAGTGAGAAGTGAGAAGTGAGAGGCATCCCGCTTGGCGGCTCGATGATTTTAGTATGGACTTTTCAGGCATGTAATCGTGAGTCGTGAG
>JAYSZC010000229.1:0-2038 GCA_043738235.1 Lewinellaceae bacterium
CGCACCAGTAATATAATGTTGTCTGTGCGCTGCACCTCGCTTTTCCTGATTCGATAAAGGCTACAAATATTACCGCCGCGCTGCGGCTGTCCAACCCAAAAAACGCTTCATCTATGAAATCGGCAACACCCGAATACAAAACCCGTTTTGCGGCCGAAGGCCACAAAACGGGTTTCTCATAATAGTATAAAAGGACAAAAACGCTTCAGCGTTTTTCCATTTTCTGGGTCGTCAGGATACGTTTGTTTTTGTCGAGCAACTGCACGAGATACATGCCTTTGCTCAGGTCGGAGATGTAATACTGATCCCCTTTGATGTATTCAAATTCTTTGACGCGGCGACCGACGATGCTGAAGATAATGATCTGTCCCACGGCATCGTGGTTATCCTGAACGGAAATAAAATCGGTGGCGGGATTAGGATAAACGGAGAGATCGGCCCGCGCACTGCTTTGGGCCTGCACCGCTAATCCGACTAACACGAAGACGAAAAGAAGTAACTTTTTTTTCATAAACCTTGATTAAGATGTCACTTGAAAAGGGGATAAGCAAAGGTGAAAGGAATCGGTTTCACTAAATCTGTGTGCAAATTATGAATAAATAACCCATGGTACCAAACAAAGTTTTGGGTATTTGCAAAAAATTTAACTATCACCATACAATAATTCACAACGTTTGTTAATGCTTAACAGAATCCCGCCGCACCCTCAAGGAACAACCCATTTTCGGGTTTTTATTTTTTTTGGTACATCGGCAAATTAACCAGCCCTATGCGTTGGAAAAAGTGCGCAAGCGAGACACGCAACACCCCCAGCCCGTATTTCATACTCCTTTTGAAATTGATACTCGAAGCCTCTTCAAAATATTTGGTGGGACAGGTTACCTCCCCGATGTCGAATCCCGCGTACACGATCTGCGACAGCATTTCATTGTCGAAAACGAAGTCGTCGGAATTTTGGTTGAAGCGGATACTTTCCAGCACGGTACGGTTAAAGGCCCGGTAGCCCGTGTGGTACTCCGATAATTTATAATGTATCAGCAAGTTTTGTGCCAGCGTGAGAAAACGATTGGCGATGTATTTGTACATCGGCATGCCTCCTCGCAAGGCGCCCATACCCAGGATGCGGGAGCCCAGCACCACCGGATACAAATCTTCTCCGATGATGTTGACCATGGAAGGAATAAGTTTGGGCGTGTACTGGTAATCAGGATGCAACATAATAACAATGTCGCCCCCGATTTCGATGGCTTTATTGTACAGCGATTTCTGGTTGCCGCCGTAACCCTTGTTTTTTTCGTGCACGATTACGTGCTGTATGCCCAGGCTGCGGGCCAGTTCGGCGGTGTTGTCGTGGCTGTGGTCGTCGCACAGAATCACCTCGTCGACCAGATCAAAGGGGATTTCCCGGTAGGTCTTTTCGAGGGTTTTGGCAGCGTTGTAGGCCGGCAGTACGACGACCACTTTTTTATTTTTGTACATCTATCAGTCTTTTTCCGTTGCGTCCTCCGCTGTTTCTACGGCATTAGTAGTTGCGTCCTTTTCTGCTGCGTCTTCCGCTGGTTCTGTTGTTTCGGTTTTGGTTGCCGCTTCTTCCCGCTTCAAATCTTCAAAAATGCCTTTTTCAACCATGTACTTGAACCATTTGATACATTTCTTAATGTCATTGATGTGGACGCGGTCCTGATCGTGCTCGGGCAATACGGCGGTGAAATACGCGCGAAAGGCCGCGCTATTCGAGTCGAGGCTCACCGGCGGGATGCTTTCGTACTGATCCAGCATTTTCTGGAATACATCGGACAATGGAATGGTGTTTTCTCCTTCCGCGTCGGTGTAGGTATAAATGCCCACGGTGGCCAGCGGGGTGACCTGTTGCTGGCGCATGGGTACGAAGCGGCTGCGACCTTCATTCAGGTCTTCAATCACGAATCCGTTGCTGCGGGTAGCAGTCACTTTGTGTACACCGGGCATACCGGCTACAACGAGGTATTTTTCTAAGTTCATATTGTGAGTTGTGAGTTGTGAGTGGTGAGTGGTGAGT
>JAYSZC010000230.1:0-2038 GCA_043738235.1 Lewinellaceae bacterium
TAACAAATAACCGATAACTAATAACGGATAACCGATAACTAAAAAATATGCCAACCGCCACTGCGCCCCTCATCCCTTACAACGCCCAAGACATCCCGAAAGAAACCCTGCTTCACTTGTATGAACAATTGGTGCGGCCACGACTGATCGAGGAAAAAATGCTGAACCTGCTGCGCCAGGGCCGCATTTCCAAATGGTTTTCAGGCATCGGGCAGGAAGCCATCAGCGTGGGCGCCGCCTGCGCGCTGCTGCCCGATGAAGTCATTTTCACTATGCACCGCAACCTCGGCGTTTTCACCGCCCGCGATATGCCGCTCGACCGGCTGTTCTGCCAGTGGCAGGGCAAACACCTCGGCTATACCAAAGCCCGCGACCGCTCTTTCCATTTCGGCGCGATGGAACACAGTATTGTAGGCATGATTTCACACCTGGGGCCGCAATTGTCGCTGGCCGCCGGGGTCGCCATGGCGCATAAACTGAAAAAAGAAGGCCGCGTTTCGCTCGCTTTCACCGGCGAAGGCGCCACCAGCCAGGGCGAATTTCACGAAGCCCTCAATGTGGCGTCTGTATGGAAACTGCCCGTTATTTTCCTGATTGAAAACAACGGTTACGGACTTTCCACCCGCCCCAACGAACAATACGCCTGCAAGGACCTGGTCGACCGCGCGGTCGGGTATGGGATGCGCTCCGCAAAAATCGACGGCAATAACATCCTCGAAGTATTTACCACAATCCGGAAAATAGCCGCTGAAATGCGCAAAAACCCGGAGCCTTTCCTGCTGGAATGTATCACGTTCCGTATGCGCGGACACGAAGAAGCCAGCGGCACCAAATACGTGCCCCAGGAACTGATGGACGAATGGGCGGCCAAAGACCCGATTGACAACTACGAAAAATGGCTGCTGGAAGAAGGGATACTGACGGAAACCTTCGCCAAAAACCTGAAAGACCGCTTCAGAAAGGACATTCAGAAGGCAGTGGATGTCATGTTTGCCGAACCGGAACCCGTGCCCGACACCGAAGCTGAACTGGCTGATGTGTACGCGCCCGCCGCCGCCGCGACGCCGCCCGGCCAACTTGCTAAAGAGATGCGTTATATCGACGCCATCAGCGATGGATTGCGCGAAGCCATGCTGCGACACCCGGAACTGGTACTCATGGGCCAGGATATTGCCGATTACGGCGGCGTATTCAAAATCACCAACGGCTTTACCAAGCAGTTTGGAAAAGAACGCGTGCGCAACACCCCGCTTTGTGAAAGCGCTATCGTGGGCATCAGCCTGGGACTCAGCCTGAAAGGCATCAAAAGTATGGTGGAAATGCAGTTTGCCGATTTCGTCACCTGCGGCTTCAATCAGATCGTGAACAACTTAGCCAAACAACACTGGCGCTGGGGCCAAAACGCCGATGTCGTGGTGCGGATGCCGACAGGCGGCGGCAGTGGCGCGGGGCCTTTTCACTCGCAATCCAACGAGGCCTGGTTTATCCACGTGCCCGGACTAAAAGTCGTATACCCCAGCACACCCGCCGATGCGAAAGGCCTGTTGCTGGCGGCCTTTGAAGACCCCAATCCGGTGATGTTTTTTGAACACAAGGCCCTGTACCGGTCGGAAAGCGGACAAGTACCGGATGGTTTTTACACCGTGGAAATCGGTAAAGCCCGACAGGTACGCAGCGGTACCGACGTCAGTATCCTTACCTACGGCATGGGCGTGCGCTGGGCAGAAGCGGTGTCCGACGAAATGGGCCTGAATGCCGATATCCTCGACCTGCGCTCGCTGGTTCCGCTGGATTATGAAGCCATCACGAACTCCGTGAAAAAGACCAACCGCGTCCTGATCCTCCATGAAGACACACTGTTCGGCGGTATCGGCGGCGAAATAGCGGCCTGGATTTCGGAACACTTGTTTGAACACCTGGACGCGCCGGTCATGCGGGCTGCCAGCCTCGACACACCGGTACCCTTCGCGATTCCGCTGGAACAAAATTTTTTCCCGGTGGAGCGGATGAAGGAGCAACTGCAGAGGCTGAAGGAATA
>JAYSZC010000231.1:0-4974 GCA_043738235.1 Lewinellaceae bacterium
GAAGCCATTCAGTTGCAAAAAGCAGCCCGTCAATGTGGTCTTCGTCCCGATCAGGTTACCCATATTGAAATCATTAAATCTTCACTGGATGCCCGATCCCGTCAGGTAGTGTACCGGCTGCGGGTGCAGGTATACACACAGGGTGAAATTTTTACACCCGAAGCTGCGATCCTCGACGCTTACAAACCCGTCGCGGAAGGAGCCAAAAAGGTAATTATTATCGGCGCCGGACCGGCAGGTTATTTCGCGGCACTGGAATTACTCGAAAAGGGGATACAACCTATTGTACTCGACCGGGGCAAAGACGCCCAGGCGCGCAGACGCGACCTGCGGGCGATCCAGCAATTCGGAGAAGTGAACCCGCACTCCAATTATTGTTTTGGAGAGGGCGGGGCAGGCACCTACTCCGACGGCAAATTGTACACCCGTTCCGTCAAACGTGGCAATGTGTACAAGGCCCTGAAATTATTGGTCGAACACGGCTCTAAATCGGATATCCTGACCGAAGCGCACCCGCATATCGGCTCCAATAAATTGCCGGGTGTGGTGCAGAACATACGCGCTACCATTGAAAAATATGGCGGAGCGGTCCATTTCGGGCAGTTTGTAAGCGAATTAATCCTGCAAGAGCATCGCATACTCGGCGTGATTTCACAGGAAGTGGGGCAGGAAGTAAAAACCCGCGAGTGGTTGGCCGATGCCGTGATTGTGGCGACCGGCCATTCGGCCCGCGATATATACCGGCTGCTGCAGCGGCGCAACATCCGCATCGAATCCAAACCTTTTGCCCTGGGCGTACGGGTAGAACACCCGCAGGAACTGATCGACGGGATTCAGTACAAACAAAACCAGCGCGACGAACACCTGCCTGCCGCTTCTTATAGTTTAGTGTGCCAGGTAGGCGGGCGTGGCGTTTTTTCATTTTGTATGTGTCCGGGCGGACTGATTGTGCCGGCTGCTACCGCTCCGGGTGAAATCGTGGTAAACGGCATGAGCATGAGCCGCCGCGATTCGCCCTATGCCAATTCGGGGGTTGTTACGTCCATCGAACCGGAAGACCTGCTTCCCTGGCAACAACACGGCGTTTTTGACGGCCTGGAATTTCAATCTGAAGTGGAACAACGCTTGTTTGCTGCCGGAGATGGCAGCCAAAAAGGCCCGGCGCTTCGTTTACCCGATTTTATTGCCGGAAAATTATCGAACCACCTGCCCGGCACGTCTTACATCCCGGGGTTTTACCCGGCGCCGCTGTATGATTTGCTGCCTGCCTTTATTTATAAACGTTTGCGCGACGGACTTGTCCAGTTTGGCAAACAAATGCGCGGATACTACACAGAAGAAGCAACGGTGGTTGCTACGGAAAGCCGCACCAGTTCGCCGGTGCGTATTCCGCGCGATCCACTCACCCTCATGCACCCGGAAATGGATCGTTTGTTTCCCTGCGGAGAAGGCGCTGGTTATGCAGGCGGCATTATTTCGGCAGCCATGGACGGGCAGAATGTGGCGCGGGCAGTGGCTTCTTTAATTTAATTTGAAAACAAAAGGCAAAAATCCGGGATGACTCTTGTTTGCCTTTTGCCCTTGCCTTTTCTTGCCTTTTATTCCGGCGTCCAACTGCGATTCGCCTTTTTCTCCGACTGTATTTTTTTCTCCTTGATGCGCTGCTCGATGACCGAAGTAGGTACGCGCACTTTTTTGCGCTTTTTGGGCACAATCAGCGCTTTTTCGATCAAAGCGAGCAATTTTTCTTCCGCCTTTTGTTTGTTGCTGAGTTGCGATCGGTCGGTCTGGTTGGTCACAGACAGGATACCTTCGCCGGAAATGTGGTTGGCTAATTTTTCCAAAACCAATGCCTTTTCGACATCCGTGAGCGCTGCGGAAGCGGCTACTTCAAAACGTGCTTCTACTTTGGTTTCTACTTTATTCACGTTTTGGCCACCCTTGCCGCCGGATCGGGAAGTGCGGTACTCCAGTTCGGTTTTGAGCAATTCGGAATCCATGTCGTGAGTCGTGAATCGTGAGTTGTGAGTCGTGAATCGTGAGTGGTATATCGTTAGAAGAACGTACTCAACTACCTAACCCAAGTTGTGACCTACGGCCCGGAGGGCCAATATCTTTGTAGAATGATAAACGCCCAAGCGTTTTGCGGCCCAGCGGGCCGCTATATAAATTCATTTTTGAGGAGATGCCGGCCCCGCGGCACGCGGGGCCGGGTACAATTTGACGTTGGAAAAGGCTACAAAGATATTGGCCCTCCGGGCCATAGGTCACAACTTGGGTCACCTTTTCAGCCACTCACCACTCACCACTCACCACTCACGATTCACACCGAGAAACTCTCCCCGCATCCGCAAGTGCGCGAGGCATTCGGGTTGTTGAAGGCAAAACCGGTGCCGTTCAGGCCGCCTGAAAATTCGAGGGTAGTATTGAAGAGGTATAAAAAACTTTTCAGGTCGGTGACCACTTTGACACCGTTGTCTTCAAATACCTGGTCGTTGGGTTTCGATTCGTTGTCGAAATCCAGTTTATAGGAAAGGCCGGAACAGCCGCCGCTCACGACGCTGACCCGGACAAAAAAATCATCGGCCATTTTGCTGGAAGAGCGAATTTCCGTGATTTTTTCCTTGGCACTTTCTGCTACGAAAATCATAGTTTTATGCAGTTACAACTTCCTTATTTTCTACCTGGATGCCATTTTTCTGGCGGTAGTCTTCAATTGCCGCTTTGATAGCGTCTTCAGCCAGTACGGAACAGTGGATTTTTACAGGTGGGAGTGCCAGTTCTTCCACGATGTCCATATTGTCGATAGAGGCTGCTTCATCGAGGCTTTTACCTTTCAGCCACTCGGTGGCCAGAGACGAAGACGCAATCGCAGAACCGCAACCGAATGTTTTAAATTTCGCATCGCGGATCATGCCGGTTGTTTCGTCCACTTCGATTTGCAGGCGCATCACGTCGCCGCATTCAGGTGCGCCGACAAGGCCGGTGCCTACGTTTTTTGCATCCTTGTTCAAAGTCCCGACGTTGCGGGGGTTTTTGAAGTGCTCGAGTACTTTTTCGCTATATGCCATAATGAGTAGTTATCAGTTGTTAGTTATTGGTTATCAGGGTTGTTTTTTCTTTGTGATCGAATACCATAGTCCTTTTACGAAGTAATATAACTTGTACATTAATTGCGTAAACGGATCGGGCGGGCTTTGTATCGGGCTCATTTTTGTTGAGGAGTTGAGTGTTGAGATTGTTGGGTGTGCACCCTGCTCCATTCAGATAAGTAGGTGTGCAAAATTAGCTAATACTAAATCTTTTGTAACGCATTGATTTACATTGCTTTTTGCCCTTTGCAATTTTGCCCTTTTACTATTAGTGTGCCGACCATTCAATCTTCGTCAGATCAACGCCGTCCTGGTACATTTCCCAGATCGGACTGAGGTCGCGCATGTGGTTCACACCGTTGCGCACCAGTTCGATGGCCTGATCAATATCTTCGTCCGTAGTGAAGCGACCGAGGGAGAAACGAATGCTGGAGTGCGCCAGATCGTCGCCGAGTCCCATTCCCACCAGCACATACGAAGGTTCCAGAGAAGCCGAAGTACACGCTGAGCCGGAAGATACGGCGATATTCTGGTTGAACGTCATCATCAAGCCTTCTCCTTCCACGTGTTTGAAGGAAATATTCGTCACGTGCGGCATGCGGCTGTCGACGTTGCCGTTGACTTTGGTTTCTTCCATTTTGGTCAGTTCCGCTTGCAGGCGGTCGCGCAGTTTGCTGAGGCGCGCTGCGTCCTGATCCATTTCGTTCAGAGCGATTTCGGCGGCTTTGCCGAAACCGACGATGCCCGGTACGTTCAGGGTGCCGGAGCGCATACCGCGTTCGTGGCCGCCGCCGTCCATTTGGGCGGTTACTTTGACACGTGGATTTTTGCGGCTGACATACATGGCGCCCACACCTTTGGGGCCGTACATTTTATGTGCCGTGAAAGACATCAGGTGTACGCCGATTTCGCGGGGATGGGTGCGTATTTTACCAACGGCCTGTGTAGCATCGGAATGGAACAACACGCCGTGTTTTTCGCAGATTTTTGCAATCTCCTGCATGGGTTGAATCACGCCGGTTTCATTGTTGGCCCACATCAGCGACACCAGAATGGTGGTCGGTTTGATAGCGGCTTCCAGATCGGCCAGGTTGATAAGTCCGTCTTCTTGTACTTTCAGGTAGGTGATTTCGGCGCCCGTTTTTTCCAGGTGTTTGCAGGTATCCAGGATCGCTTTGTGCTCCGTTTCCGCAGTGATGATATGATTGCCTTTTTTGGCATACATTTCAAACACACCTTTCAGCGCCAGATTATTGCTTTCGGTAGCGCCTGAAGTGAAGATAATTTCCTTATCTTCAACGTTTAAGAGTTTGGCTATTTGCTCGCGGGCATAGTCGACGGCGTCTTCCGCTTCCCAGCCGTACTGGTGGCTGCGACTCGCCGCATTGCCGTGTTTTTCATAAAAGTAGGGCACCATCGTATCCACCACCCGCGGGTCGCAGGGAGTAGTTGCGTTATTGTCCAGGTATATCAGTCGACGCTTTTCCATGTTCTTATTTAGATTGAATCAAACGCAAAGATAAACAGGCTTATTAGAAAAAAGTTTGTATTTTTTTGTGATTTTGAAAGTTTTATACCCCGGATTTTGCTCCATTTTGAAAATAAAGTTCGGGCGCTACTTTTCTTCCCGGCTGATCTTACTTTTGCACATAAATAGGGATGAGGCATGAGGGATGAGGAATGACCGAGCGTGATTAACAGGGATGAGGGATGAGGGATGAGGAATGACCGAGCGTGATGTCGGACATTTGTGAAAATTCGACCAAAATATCAACTAATGCCAAAGACGAAGCCCCCCAAACACTAAACACCACACACTAAACACGATTCAAGATTACAGGCCTGAAAAACCGAACCAAAAACCATCAGAGCCGCCAAGGGG
>JAYSZC010000232.1:0-2034 GCA_043738235.1 Lewinellaceae bacterium
CATCCCTCTAAAATACTCCCAAGCCGTCTGATACGCCCCTTTTTGCTCGCAATACTCCAGAAAACGGGCATAAAACGGATTATTTCCGATGGTGGCCGAATCGCCGATGACCACCAGCAGTTTTCTGGCGCGGGTCATGGCCACGTTCATGCGGCGGTAGTCGCTCAAAAAACCGATCTCCGATTTCGGGTTGGATCGCACCAGGCTGATGTAAATAATGTCGCGTTCCTGCCCCTGAAAACCGTCGATGGTGTTGACAACCAATGTACTGTTAGCGAATAAGGGAGCGAGCACTTCATCTTCGCGCACCATTTCCTCCAGATAATTCACCTGTTCGCGGTAAGGCGACAAGATGCCGATAGCCGGATACCGGGCAGGATCGGGAAATTGTTCCAGCAGTTTTAGCAAATGCTCGCGCAGCAGCAGCGCCTCTTCCGGGTTGTATTTGCTGGCAAAACGCGCAGAGTCCTTGCCCGCGCCGCGATTTATTTTTTCCTCAAAACCCGTTCCGGCAGTATCTACAAACAACACAGGCTCGAAGACCGTCAGCACATCGCCCTCTTTGTCGAGCGTCAGCAGCCGGTGACCGACTACCGATTCGTGGGCTTTCAGGGCGCCCTCGTAAAAATACTGGTTGGAAAAATCCATGATCGTATGGTGCATCCGGTACTGCACATCCAGCAAATGCACGGCGTCAGGCAGTAGTTCCAAACATCTTTCGATCAGGGTTTTGGACAATCCACCCTTAGCCGCTTCCTGGCTTTTTACGGTCGGCGGCAGTTGAAAGGGATCGCCGGCCAGCACCACCCTGCTGCATTTGATGATCGGAATCCAGGCTGCCGGTTCGAGGGCCTGCGCCGCTTCGTCCATCACGCAGGTTTTAAAGCGGTAGCGCTCCAGCACCGGGTGGTTGGCGCCCACGAGGGTACAGGTGATGGCCTGTGCGGATGTCAGGATTTGTTCCACGAGGCGCTCTTCGAGTGTGCCCGCCCAGGCTTCCAGTTCTTTCGCCTGTTGTTTGAGGTGTTCGCGTTCGCGGCGCTCCTCGTATCCGAAACTGCGTTTGTGTTGCCGGGCCTGCCGCCGGTACTCCGCCGCCTGTATTTTTACTTTTTTGATGTTTTTGCTATCCGGGTGGCGGGCCACGATGCTGTCCAGCGTGTGCATCATAACAGATTCGTCCACCCGGCTGATATTGCCGACGCGCACCACCTGCACACCTGTAGCGGCCAAGCGCTCGGTGAGCAGATCGGCGGCGGTGTTGCTGGGCGCTGTTACCAGCACCGTACTTTCTTTTTCCACTAATTGGGTAATGGCCGCCACAAGCGTGGTTGTTTTACCAGTGCCGGGCGGGCCGTGTATCACGGTCACGTCGCGGTTGGAAAGGATAGCCGTCACGGCGGCTTGCTGGCTGTCATTGAGTTGAGGCAGCGCAACGGGAGCCATTTCAAATACCTCCGCCGCTTTTCTGCGGCCTGTGAGGATGTCGCGCAGTTCGGCCAGCCGGTCGCCTTTGGCCTGCATCACCTTGTGCAGGGCGCGTTCCATTTCCTGGTAACTGCGGTCGTCGAACAACTGATCCACGCCCAACTGTCCGAGCGTGATCCAGTCGGGCACATCGCGGGCATTGAGGATGATTTTCATGCGATTGCGCTCCACAAAATTGATAACGCCTTGTTTTTCAGGCTGATCAACATGCGGCGACTGGGTAAAAAAACTGACGGTCTGCCCCGAGCGGAGCTGGTGCGGTTCGTCGCGCCGCGTAGTTCGTTCCACCACCACGAATGCCTTGTCGCCCAGCGCAAAACCCGTCTGTATCACCTGCAAGGGATACCAGCTATTGCCCCTTTCCACGCGCTCCGACAGTGGTCGCTCGCGGATCTGGCGCAGGAATTCCCGGAGGTCTTCGTCGCGCTCGCGCTGGAGGAGGGAGAGGAGGTGGGGGAAATGGTCGGACATGTTGGTAAAAGTGAGAGGGATGAGGAATGAGGGATGAGGAATGGCCGAGCGTGATGTCTGACATCACGCTCGGCC
>JAYSZC010000233.1:0-4972 GCA_043738235.1 Lewinellaceae bacterium
GCAGCCAGAGACTACCACCCTGATAACAGATAACTGATAACGGATAACAAATAACGGATAACTGATAAGCTAAAGCCCTACTTTTGCAGGTCAATGCAAATCTAGGAATGGAACTCAACAACAACAAGTATCAACTGACCGGCGGACTGGATCCGCTCGAACTCTGCAAAGAATTTGGCACACCGCTATACGTGTATGATGCTGCCATCATGGAACGCCAGTACCGGCGTATCACTGCTGCCTATACTTATCCGAAATTCCGGGTTCACTACGCCTGTAAAGCGTTGAGCAACCTGTCGGTGCTTCGTTTTTTCAAAAAACTTGGCGCTGCGCTCGACTGCGTTTCCATCGGGGAAGTGAAATTGGGGCTTCAGGCCGGTTTCGCAGCCGATGATATTTTGTTTACGCCCAATTTTGCCGGTTTCGATGAATATGCAGAAGCCGTCGAACTCGGCATTAAAATCAACGTGGACGCCATCCCCATGCTGGAAAACTGGGGCCTGCATTTCAAAAACATCCCGATATGTATCCGTATCAATCCGCACCTGATGGCCGGCGGCAATGAAAAAATCAGCGTCGGACATATCGACTCCAAATTTGGCATCAGTATTCACCAGCTGCCGCATGTGCTGCGGATCGTTGAAAACCAAGGGCTGAACGTGATCGGTCTGCACATGCACACCGGCTCTGATATCCTCGATGTGGATGTGTTCCTCCGGGGAGCTGAAATCCTGCTGGAAGCCGCCCGAAAATTTCCCCACCTGCAATACATCGACCTGGGCAGCGGGTACAAAGTGCCTTACAAACCCGACGATATCGAAACGGATATTGAAGAAGTCGGGGAAAAATTGAGCAACTATTTTGCTGAATTTTGCCGCGAATACGGCCGCGACCTGACCCTGATGATCGAGCCGGGCAAGTTTTTAGTCAGCGAAGCCGGCTACCTTTTTGCCAAATGTACGTTGGTGAAACAAACTACATCCACCGCATTTGTCGGATTGGAAACGGGTTTTAACCACCTGATCCGGCCTATGTTTTACGGTTCCTATCATAAAATTGTGAATGTCACGGAACCCACTTTCAAACCCAGAATTTACAACGTGGTGGGCAATATTTGTGAAACGGATACTTTCGCCGTCGATCGCCGCATTGCAGAAGTGGTGGAAGGCGATATCATCGGTTTTTACAACGCCGGCGCTTATGGCTACACGATGGCTTCCAATTTTAATTCCAGGCCCCGTCCGGCAGAGGTACTGATTTATAAAGGTAAGGCGCACCTGATCAGGCGCCGGGATACGTATGAAGATTTGATTCGCGGACAGGTGGAGGTGGATTTGTAGATAACTCGGGCTAAAAGGAACACGGATTGGAAGGATGGGACACGGATTTTGGATAAAATAGAACACGGATAGGACGGATGGGACACGGATTTAAAAGGATTTTTCCCTCGTAGAGTTGACCCTTATTTATCAACTTCGGGAATGATTCAGAGAGAAAAATCTTTTTGATCCTGTCAACTCTACGTCGGGAAAAATCCTTTTAAATCCGTGTCCCATCCGTCCCATCCGTGTTCTATTTTATCCAAAATCCGTGTCCCATCCTTCCAATCCGTGTTCCTTTTCAATATAAATCTTTACAAAACAATCCAAAGATGAAATTTGCTTTAATAATAAGTACAGTCCTACTCATTGGTATGAATTGTGCATCAAAATCAACACCCGACACGATCCGGGTAAGCGCGATTAAAAACGGGGTCATTGTTTTTAGTGATGGCAGTACCCGTGCCATTCCGCACTACGGTGATTCCACATACACCGCCATTTATTTGGTGCGGCACTGCGAAAAAGCAAAAGACGGCACCAACGACCCGGACCTGACGCCGGAAGGACGGGCCAGGGCGGCACACCTCGCCGCCGTGCTGGAACATGCCGGACTCGATCAGATCGTCACGACCCAGTATAAACGAACCCGGCAAACAGGCGAGGCGGTGCAGCAAAAAGTAGCAGGTGTTATCTTGACCCAGGTTGCCGCAGATTCCCTCGAAAACTGGCTGGCTGACGTGCTAAGCCAACACCCGGGAGCACAATTTCTGAGTGTGGGACACCAGAACACGGTACCCCAACTGCTGAACAAACTGGCTGGCAAACTCCAATACCAGAATATCCCCGACAATGAGTTCGGAAGGCTTTACATAGCCGTCACGCAGGGCGGCAAGCATACGGAAATACTGGAATTGCAGTATTAAACAAAAAGGCAAAGGGCAAAAGGCAAGTATGCAATTTGAACCAATGCCCTAAATTGCGTATTTGCCTTTTGCCTTTTGCCCTTTGCTTTTTGCCTTTTAGTATTACTTGCTAAACAGGTGCACCCAGCGTGTTCCCAGCACAAATTTGCCCGCTTCCTCTGTTGTTTTCGCATCGGGATTGGCGAGCGCAGCCACCTTTCCGAAAGCGCTTCTGACCGCCTTTTCGTTTGCCTGTTGCTTACATTCAGCCGTAGCGGCCTCGGTTACATAACCGTGTAACAAGGAGGTATATTCCCGGCGGAACAGGTCGTTATTCCCAAAAATATCCACGCCCAGAATCTGGTCGCCGCACACGGCAACCATGCCCACTACTTGCGGTTCGGCATATAGTTTTCCATCAAAAAAGCGGAGATAAGCATCGCGCTTCGTTTTTTGCTCGCCGGCTGTTTCCAAAGCGGCATAAGTGGAGGTAGAAGAGGTTGCGCCGTTGGCTTTCGTTACGCTCGCAACGGCTGCCCAGACTTCCTGCTGGCTTCCGGTGCGTTGAACAGCCTGCCGAACCTTGGGACTGGCAACGCTGTAATAACCGCTGAAGGCGTATAATTTTTGTTTAGCCGGCGCTGCAAGCGTATCGTTGGACGACCAGCGGCCCTGCTCGACGCAAAAAACATCCATATTGCGCACGGTTCCGGGCATCACGATCTGATCCTGCGCGATCACACGATCCTGTTTTCCACCCGTCACCACATCGCCGGACAGTATAAAAATGGTATCCTGGCTTTTGTTTTGCACCGTCAGCAGGTTGTAGGTGCGGTCGTCGCTCCGACCGAATTGCTTTTGTTCCGTGATCCGGAAACCCGGTGTGTTCATGCCTTCCGCCAGGGTTTTCAGGCCGCTGAGCGGAGCCTGGCCTTCCAGCAAAGCGGCATCGGCCACAATCGGATATAAACGCAGGTTTTCGTATTGCCAGGCCGGATTGGCTTCCGAAACCAATCGCAAACCGGCTTCGGGCGCTTTGCTGACCGCCGCATTATCCTGTTGACATGCGGTAAAAAATATACAGCACACTACTACGCTGAAAAGTACTTTCTTCATAACAAGGTAAAATTGAAAATTGAAAAGTCGCTAAGGGATGGGTGTATTTCAAATGATACGGTATATTGACGGGGTGACTTCGAGTCACCCCGTCAATAAGCACACGACTGAATTGCACGTTCAAAAGTAACGGCAAAACGGCTCGTTACCAAGATTTTTTTTGGCAGCGCTGCAAACTTTCTGTATTTGGCAGAAAATTTATTTGCAAAAAAACAGAAAGGGCTGTAACATCGCTGCATCAGGCGCGTCTTTCCAACAACAATATGCCAGATAACACCTGTAACACACTAAGTAAAAGAGCAAAATAGCAAAGGGCAAAAAGCAATGTTAAGCAATGAGTTACAAAAGATTTAGTCTTAACTAATTTTGCACACCTACTTATATGAATTGGACCATCTTTCACGAACAGGTTTTTCCTATCCGGCACAAGCTCTACCGTTTTGCCCTGCGCATTACCGGTAGCGTCCACGAAGCCGAAGATGTCGTGCAGGAGGTTCTGGAGAAAGTTTGGAAAACGACCCCCGACCAAACGGAAAACGTGCAGAACTGGGAAGCCTGGTGTATGACCCTGACCCGCAACCGCTCGCTCGATAAAACCCGAAGCCAGTCCCTGCGCAGAACCGCGCCGCTGGATGGCCTCAGTGAACGGAAAACGGATATTATCAGCCCGGCAGAAGCTGCGGAAAGCCGCGATCTGGCTGCCGGCATCAGGAAAATGATGCAAGAACTCCCTGAAAAACAACGACTTGTGATGCACCTGCGCGATATTGAAGAGTTGAGTTATGATGAAATTGCAGAAACACTTTCCATCTCGCTCGATCAGGTCAAAATCAACCTGCACCGCGCCAGAAAAACGATTCGGGAAAGGATTTTAGAGAAGTGAGAAGTGAGAGGTGAGAAGTGAGAGAGGCAACAGTGAGAGGCTTAGGCGAAGCGCCCGAAACACCATAAACCATAAACCATAAACCATAAACTAAAAATCACCATGTTACATCTCAATCACATAGAAGCACTGCTGGAAAAATACTGGGAAGGCGACACGACGCTGGAAGAAGAACGTTTGTTAAAAACGTATTTCGCTTCCAAGGAAGTGGCGGAGAACCTGCGCCAATATGCGCCCTTGTTTCAGGTGTTCCGGGAAGAACAGACGGTTCAATTCAGTCAACAAACCGCAGCATCCGACATCAAACCCGTACAATACAACTGGAAACCCTGGGCCGTTGCAGCATCCCTGGCATTGTTGCTGAGCGCCGGCTGGTGGTGGTCGGTTCAACCCGGCCCGGCGAACGAATATGTAGCGGAAACCATCCAAAACCCAGTACAAACCACGCAGGAAAAGCAAGTGACCCCTTCCGAAAACCCTGCGTTGCTTGTACAAGCAGATCCGCTTCCGGCAGTGACCCGCAAGAAAAAATCTTACGGCAAACAACCCGCAACACAATTAAACGAAGAACAGGAAAAGGCAATGGCGGAAATAAAGGCTGCCCTCGCACTGGTTTCTTCCAAACTGAAAAAAGGCCGCCAGGAAGCCGCGAAAGGGGCCTCACACCTGGATAACGTGGATAAAATTTTCAAAAAGAAAAAAGATAGTGAAGGTTGAGGGATATTGAGTAAAAGTGCAAAATAGCAAAG
>JAYSZC010000234.1:0-2032 GCA_043738235.1 Lewinellaceae bacterium
CTTGGCGGCATTATAGAGCACGCCAAGGGCAACGAGCAAATGTACCCTACCACCCCGATAACAGATAACTGACAACCGATAACTTACAACGCAAAATTACCACTTCTTCTTTCCCTTCGGGCCTTTTTTCTCGAACTTGTCAAAAACCTTGTTTTCGCGGATCGACGATTTTTCTTTTTGCGGAGAAGCGTCGTCTACCCGGATACGGCGACCGTTGATCGTAAATTCGGAAAGCCCCTGACGCACCACATTTACATAGCCTGCATCCAGGTCAAAGTGCATGTAGGCGCGGTTCATGTCGATATGCCCAAGCGCCTGGGTAGGCACTCCGAAGCTGCGGGACAGCAGTTTGATAAAATCTTTTTTGTTGACGCCATCCATTTCGCCGACATTCAGGAACAAGCGCTGCATGGAACCGTTGGGACTGCCGCCTGAAGTCGGGCGGACGCTGCGTTTGTCGCCCCTCGGATAAATATTGATATCCGGTGCATTGCGGTAGTAGGACAGGAATCGGTTAAACTCCACGCTGGCGAAGCGTTTGATAAGTTCTTCCTTGTCCATATCTTTCAATTCTTCATAAATACGCGGCATAAACGGCTCGATCTCTTCGTAGTGTACTTCCTGCGTATGGATGCCGTTGACGATATGGTACAGCTGTTGTTCGCACACTTCAATGCCCGATGGAATGGGTTTTCGAGTGAAACTGGCCTTGGTTTTGCGCTCGATCAGGCGGATTTTTTCTTCGTATTTGGAGGTAATAATACTGATCGAAATGCCTTGTTTGCCGGCCCGGCCGGTACGGCCCGAACGGTGCGTGTAAATTTCGGCTTCATCGGGCAGACCGTAGTTGATGACGTGCGAAATATTGCTCACGTCCAATCCGCGCGCTGCTACGTCGGTAGCGATCAGCAGTTGCAGGTTGTTTTCGCGAAAGCGCTGCATGACGCGGTCACGGTCGGCTTGCGCCAGGTCGCCGTGCAGGGCATCGGCGTTGTATCCGTCGCGGATCATTTGTTCGGCCACTTCCTGCGTTTCGATTTTAGTGCGGCAGAAAATAAGTCCGTAGATACCCGGATTGGCATCCACAACCCGTTTGAGGGTGGCAAAACGGTCGTCCGCGCGGCACAGGAAGTAGTGGTGTTCGATGTTGGCATTCGACTGGCCCTGATTGCCCGTGCTGAGTTCGCGCGGGTTTTTCATGTAATTCGAAGCGATATGTCGCACTTCATTGGGCATGGTGGCCGAAAACAGCCAGATGGACTGTCGGTCTTCGGCAGCCGCGAGGATAAAGTCGATGGCCTCTTTAAAACCCATGTTGAGCATTTCATCCGCTTCGTCGAGCACCACGCGGTGCACGGTATCGAGGCGAACTGCCTTGCGCGTCATCAGGTCCATAAGCCGGCCCGGCGTAGCGACAATGATTTGTGCGCCGGCTTTGATCTGGCGAATCTGCGTTTCAATACTTGCACCGCCGTACACAGCTACTACTTTGTATTGATGGGCAAATTGGGAATAGTTTTCCAGGTCGCTGGCCACCTGCACGCAGAGTTCGCGGGTAGGGCAAAGCACCAGGCCCTGAATGCCGCGCTCCGAGGGTTCGATGCGCTGGAGCAATGGCAGGCCGAAAGCGGCTGTTTTGCCGGTGCCGGTATGAGCCAATGCAATGATATCCGTATTGCCTTCGAGGGCGACGGGGATAACCAATTGTTGTACGGGAGTGGGGGTTTCAAAACCCAGAGCTGCCAAACCTTGCAGCAGCTCGTCGGCAATGCCGAGTTCTTGGAATGCGTTCATTAAAAAATGAATAAATGAGAAAATGTTGAACAAGGGTATTGGCTGCCAGCACCCTCTGCTCTCCTTTTCCCACACATTCCGCCGGACGGGCGGTTAGAAAAACGAACATACGGAAGCCTTTGCCCTCTGCTAAAAAACGCCGAAAAGGTACGAATTTTATACGGCGAATTTGAGGAACATTGCAATATTTCTGTAAATTGATGTTTTTAGGATAAAATAGGAATTTATAAAAATTTTA
>JAYSZC010000235.1:0-2031 GCA_043738235.1 Lewinellaceae bacterium
TATCAACCTCATCAACCTTATCAACCTCATTAACCTTATCGGGCCGCCTCAAACACGATTCAATTGTATGAAGGTTCCTATTTTTTGCGACCGATCGCAGGCATATCCACTTTTAATTCTACCGAGTACAAACGGGAAATCGCAGGAGACGCTACAAACTCGCGCACCTCGGAATCCAGCAGGTTGACCACCTGGCCGGCAAGGGTAAAGTTTTTGCCGAACCTGTAACCCAATGACAGATCGAGGTTAAAGAATCCACCCAGCGGGCCATTGTTGAAGGACGTGCCCACACGTTTCCCTTCAATAACCTGATTACCGCCATAAATGAGATCGGTGTTGGTGGCCGCGGCTACATTGATGCCCGAGAAGAAATCATACTGCTGCACGTAGCGACCAAACAAAGAGCCGAACAGGCGTTTGTCGCTGTAATTCAAGCCCAGTCCGAGTTTGTGGGTCGGCGTATTGATCGGCAGGTCACTTTCATTCACTTTTCCGTCTTTGTTGCCGTCGTTGGCCAGATCCGTTTCATCAATATCGTACCCGAAATAGGAGTAATTCAGGGTAGCGCCGAGATGTTTTACAATGGAATAGTTCAGGGAAGCATCAAATCCGTAGGTATTTACCTGACCGAAATTGATATAAGTCAGTACTAGGTCGGCGCCTTTGTCGCCATTTGGCAGTGTAGCGGCAGTGGTCAGATTGGCAATGGATTCGTCGCCGCGTTTGGTGGCATAACCCAGGATACGTGCCTGCGCCGCTGTGGCGGGGTTATTGTCGTGATCGAACGTAAAATCGCGATCCGGGGCAATATTGACGGCTGGGCTGAGGAAATCCTGCGACATGTTGTAATAGGCATTGGCATCGAAGAAAAATTTGTCTCCGAACAGACCTTTGTAACCGATCTCTACCGTTTGAATTTTTTCAACTTTTAATTCCGCTACTTTATAGGTGCCTACCACCGAATTGGTGGAGCGATCCACTTCCGTCACGGTAAAACCTTCGCCGTTTCCGAGCAGCAGGCCGCCGAAAATCTTGGCGGACAGGTTCAGAATCGTTGGCGCGGCAATACCTTTTCCGTACGTGATCCGCGCAGAACCCCTGTCTGTGGTGTAAACCAGGGCTGCTTTAGGAATAAAGTTGAAACCGTACAGGTCGTGGTTATCTGCGCGAGCGGCTAACACGGCGCGGAACTTACCGAATTTGCGTTCGAGTTGCGCATAACCGCCAAACTGCCCGATGGTAATATCGCCGCCTTTGTCCAACAAGTACGTGTTGTTACTCCGGGCTACGTCCTGCTGGTACTGGCCGCCTACAATCACATCGAATAATTTGCCTACAGAATTGTTGTACTGCAATTCAGCATTGAGTCGGCGGGATTTGTCCTGAAATAAAGCGCCGCGTGGCAGGTCGAAGAAAGACTGGGTGGCAGCGTTGTACAAATTGAAACTGGAAATCGATTTGGCGCGGGCCGTGGCTTCATCCACACCGGCATTTTTATACGACCAGTAATTCAGGGTGCGGCGGTTCATGGCGTAGGTGGAGTCGGTGCTGCTCCAGGTATGGTACAGGTTGGCGTACACGTGTGGCGAAACATAACGCACCTGTCCCCAACTCACCCGCCAGTCGCGAATCTGGTTGCGACCGGCATTGGTATTGCCGATATTGTTGCTGTTGCTGGCGCCATAACCCACAATAATGTCCGATTTAGGAGCCACTTTAAAGTACATAGCCGCCTCTCCGCGGGCAGAATTGAAATCCCGGTTGAGCAGGTATTCCGGGTATTTGGCAAATTGCACACCGCCTGCCACGCTATATACCGTATCGGTAAAGTCAAATTCCTCCCCTTGCGTGTATTCGCCGCTTAGTTTGAATGCAAACCAGTCGTTGACTTGTGTGGCGTGGCGCAAACGGGCTGTCAGCACACTCTGGTTGCCCGCGCCCAATGCAAATGTGGTACCCTGGTAGGTGCGCGGATCTTTAGTAATCGTATTGAGCAGACCATTGTGCGCGTTCGGGCCGTACAGCGCCGAA
>JAYSZC010000236.1:0-2029 GCA_043738235.1 Lewinellaceae bacterium
GGGCTAAATCGGGCATAAATGCCCTTTTCCCGACGGCCTGAAGGCCATGCTACCGTCGAATCCGCTCCGGTTTGAAGGCATGCCAAAATTCGGGATGACTCATGTTTATCTACTCGGGACATCTACAAATATCACCGCCCCGCTGGGGCTGGAACCTTACACATAACGATTCAGCAAATTCTCAAACATCTCCTGCTTTCCGCTTCGCTGTTCCGGCTCGCCGTTGCGCTGCGCCATCTTGTGCAGGTCTTTCAGTTTGAGGTTACCCGCTTCGAAAGCCTTTCCTTCTTCCGAATCGAAGGAAGCGTAGCGCTCCGTCATCAGTTTTTTATACGCGGAATTTTCCAGCACCTCATGCGCAGCCAGCAAGGCCCGCGCAAAAACGTCCATGCCGCCGATATGCGCGTGGAAAATATCGTCTAAATCGGTGGAATTGCGACGCGTTTTGGCGTCGAAATTGACGCCGCCGCCCTGGATACCGCCAGCCTGTAAAATCACCATCATGGCTTCGGTTAGTTCCATGACGTTATTGGGAAACTGGTCGGTATCCCAGCCGTTCTGGTAGTCGCCGCGATTTGCGTCGATGGAGCCGAGCATACCCGCATTGGCGGCTACCTGGAGTTCATGCTCGAAGGTGTGCAGCGCGAGGGTGGCGTGGTTGACTTCAATATTGAGTTTAAAATCCTTGTCGAGGCCGTATTCACGCAGGAAACCGACACAGGTCGCCGCGTCGAAGTCGTACTGGTGCTTGCTGGGTTCCATCGGTTTGGGTTCGATAAAAAAGGAACCTTTGAAACCCGATTTGCGGGCGTAGTCTTTGGCCATGTGCAGGAAACGCGCCAGGTGGTCGAGTTCCTTTTTCATGTTGGTATTGAGCAGGCTCATGTAGCCTTCGCGTCCACCCCAGAACACGTAGTTTTCGCCGCCGAGTTTGATCGTGGCGTCCAGCGCATTTTTCACCTGGGCACCGGCATAAGCCACTACGGCAAAGTCGGGATTGGTGGCCGCGCCGTTCATGTAGCGCGGGTTGGAGAACAGGTTGGCGGTGCCCCAGAGCAGTTTCACACCCGATTCTGCCTGTTTCTGCGCGGCGTAGTCGGTTATTTTTTGCAGGCGCCGTTCGCTTTCCCGCAGTGTCGGTCCTTCCTGAACGAGGTCAAAATCGTGGAAACAATAGTACGGAATACCAATTTTTGTGATGAATTCGAAGGCGGCGTCCATTTTATCGCAGGCCTGCTGCACCGGATTTTTCGCTTCCAGCCAGGGGAATGCTTTGGTGCCCGGACCAAAGGGGTCGCCACCCGTTCCGCAGAGCGTATGCCAGTAGGCTACCGCGAATTTAAAGTGTTCGTTCATGGTTTTCCCGCCTACTTTCTGGTTGGCATTATACCAGCGGAAAGCCAGCGGATTATCTGACTTAGGCCCTTCATACTGGATGGAAGAGATGTTTTTGAAGTAAGTGCGTTTGCCGGTGATTACTTTCATGTACGAATGATGAATGATGAATGATAAATGATGAATGATGAATAAGTGGGATTTGTGGGGAGAAAACGATTTGGTTTTGGGGAGTCCCTATGGATTTAGGATCAACAACTGTACGAGTTTTTATTTCGTTTTCGCTACCAGAAACTTTCCAGGTTTTTAAAACCTGGAAAGTTTAGCACTCGATAAGAATAAAAATCGGTTCCTTTTTTTATTCTACATATGTGATTTGCCTTCCTTATTCTGGCGAGTCTGGCTTTGGGGAACATAGCCCAAAAGTGACAAATAAAGTTTTGGTCAGGTACTAAATTTGACAACTTTTAAAAAGTTGTCAAATTTTCACGTTGCTTTTGGCAACAATAGTTTGGCACGAAAAAACCAGTTTCTACCAGAAACTTTCCAGGTTTTTAAAACCTGGAAAGTTTAGCACTCGATAAAAAATAAAATTTGATTCTTTTTTCTCTTCTACACTTATGATTCACCTTCCTTATTCTGGCGAATGTAGCGCAATATCCAATTCCTTTTTCCATTTTTCGTAGGCAATCCG
>JAYSZC010000237.1:0-4958 GCA_043738235.1 Lewinellaceae bacterium
CTTCAGGCCGTCGGGATAGCGCCTTTTAAGGCGCTTGGAATGGGCTAAATCGGGCATAAATGCCCTTTTCCCGACAGCCTGAAGGCCGTGCTACCGTCGAATCCGCTCTGCTTTGAAGGCATTCCCAAAATTTGGGATGTCTCATGTTGCCCCTTGCACTTTGCTTTTTACCCTTTATACTTATGCAACGCCGTACATTTTTTAAAACCACCGGAATGGCGGCACTTGCATCAGGTGCTCCGGCGTTTCGTTTTATGGAAAAATCAGATCCCGTGGATACCATCAAATTGCACAAACCGGCCCGGCTCCGCGCCGGGATGACCATCTGCCTGATCGCTCCGGCCAGCCCGTTTTCAGAACAAAAACTGGTAGCAGCGCGCCAAAACATGACCGCACTGGGGTTTCAAATACAGGAATCCACTCATTTTCACGCCAAAAACGGCTATCTCGCAGGTTCCGACGCGCAGCGGCTGGAGGATTTGCACAACGCCTTCAGCAATCCTGCCATCGACGCCGTCTGGTGTGTCCGGGGCGGATACGGCTGTAGTCGTTTGTTACCGCATATCGACTTCGACCTGATTCGCCGGCATCCAAAGGCGTTGATCGGTTACAGCGACGTGACAGCTTTGCATCTGGCCATTCAGCAGCGAACGGGACTGGTCACTTTCCACGGGCCGGTAGCCGCTTCGGATTTTCCCGAAAATACCCTGCGGCATTTCCGCTCTGTACTGATGGAACCCACGCCCAATTATTCGGTACAGATGCCCGCAACACCCGATCTGCCTGCGGGCGATGCTTATGAGCCGTTTGTGATAACGCCCGGTCAAGCCACAGGCAGGCTCATTGGCGGTAATCTGACTTTACTGGCAGCGCTGGTGGGGACGCCTTTTGCGCCCTCCTACAAAGACAAAATCGTGTTT
This sequence comes from Lewinellaceae bacterium, assembly GCA_043738235.1. Classification (GTDB taxonomy): domain Bacteria; phylum Bacteroidota; class Bacteroidia; order Chitinophagales; family Saprospiraceae; genus M3007. The sequence goes on from JAYSZC010000237.1 coordinate 921, forward strand.
ATCGAAGACGTGGGCGAACAACCTTACCGCATCGACCGGATGCTGACGCAGATGCTGCAGGGCAGCGATCTGGCCCGGGCGGCGGGCATTGTGCTGGGGGTTTTTGCAGACTGCAAGTCGAAAGGCGACGCGCCCTCGCTTACCCTGCCGGAAACATTGCGCGACAGATTAGCCGGTTTGGGTATACCCGTTGCTTACGGTATGCCATTCGGGCATGTAGCCCACCAGATGACGCTGCCGTATGGCATTCAGGCCGCATTCGATGCTACTGCGGGGCGGTTGACACTGTTGGAAACGGCGGTCCTTTAAATAAAAGGCAAAAGGCAAAGGGCAAAAAGCAATTTTAGGCATCGGTTTAAATGCCACATTTGCCCTTCGCCTTTTGCCCTTTGCTATTTGTTTTGCCCTTTGTCCCTTGCCTTTTGCTTTTTGCCTTACAGCGGTCAGTATATTTTCTTCTGAAAGCCTTTGATTTCCTGCAATCTCTCTATATTTGCGCACTTTTTTTGGAAAGTACGAAAAACCTCCGTTTTTCGGTCATAAAGTGTAAAACCTTATTCGGTCAATTATTTACGAACGAAGTATGCAAAGCAAAGGCGTTGTTAGATTTTTCTTCATTGCGCTCACCATCGTGTGTCTGTACCAGTTTGCGCTCGTCATTCCGACGAACAATATTGAGAACCAGGCCAAGAGTTATGCTGACCAGATGTCAGCCAGCAACCCCAAAGTGGGTTGGCGCACCCATTACAGCGAATACCTGGACTCGCTTTCCACAGAGCCGGTATTTACCATTCCGCTGATTAAAAAATTCACATATGCCGACCTGAAAAAGAGTCAGTTGGCAATGGGCCTTGACCTGAAAGGCGGCATGAACGTTTTGCTGCAGGTCGACTTGCGCGACTTCATAAAAAACTTAGCCGGCAATTCAGCTGACCCTGCGCTGGCAAAAGCGCTGGATAAAGCCACGGAACGTCAGAAAACAGAACAAGCGGATTATATCACCCTTTTTGCGCAGACATGGCAGGAAGAAGGCGGCGGCAAACCACTGGCTTCTCTTTTTGCCCGCAATGAAAGCCTGAAAGGCCAGATCAATTTCGACTCTCCGAATGCCGATGTGGTGCGCACCCTGCGTACCCTCGCCAACAGCACGGTGGACGAAACGTTCAAACGCCTCAAACAGCGTATTGACAAATTGGGCGTGGTACAACCGAACGTCAGCCTCGACGCCGCACGCGACCTGATCCTCGTGGAATTGCCGGGTATCGACAACCCGGAACGCGCCCGCACCATGTTGCAGCGTTCTGCCAAACTCGAATTCTGGGACACTTACCGTATCAGCGACGAAGGTATTTCGCAAGGCCTGATGGGCGCCGACCAGAAATTGAAGGCCATTCTTGCGGGCGACACCACCCTGTTGCAGCCTCAGATGGTGCAAGACACCTCCTACGTTTTCCCGAACGGCGCCAATGGTGAGCCGGATACGACGAAACCGAGAGAAATGCGCATCACGGAGCGCCCGCTCGACCCAACCCAACAGGTAGGCGGCCCATTGTTGTCTGTACTGACCGTAAATGGCCAGGGAGGCAGCGCCTTGATCGGTTATGCCGATAAAAATAAAATGCGCATCATCAACGAACACCTGGCCCGTCCGGAGATCAAGGCTTTGTTCCCTTCCGACCTGGAATTCCGCTGGAGCCAGAAACCGGTTGCCGACGATGGTATTGAAGGCAATACGATGGTAGGCAAATACGAATTGTATGCCATCAAAAAAATGCGCAATTCAGACCTCGCTCCACTCGACGGTTCGGTTGTCACCAATGCCAGCGAACAACCCGATCCTAGTTCCGGCGAAGTAACGGTGAGCCTGTCCATGAATAATGACGGTGCAAAAATATGGGCCGATCTGACCAAAAAAGCGGCTGAAAACGGCAATCGTGAAATCGCGATCGTACTCGACGATGAAGTGGTAAGCGCTCCACGGGTTATCAACCCGATCACCGGCGGTAATTCGTCTATCACCGGTAATTTCAGCGTCGATGAAGCGAAAGACCTTTCCAGTATCCTGCAGGTGGGCAAACTCCCCGCCGGTACACACATCGTACAGGAAAGCCAGGTAGGACCTACCCTGGGCGCTGACAATATTAACAGGTCACTGATTACCATGATTTTATCCGTGATACTCTTGTGCGGATTTATGATAGCTTATTACAACCGTGGCGGTTGGGTGAGTGTGATCGCCCTGCTTGCCAACATTTTCTTTATGTTGGGTACATTAGCATCTATGGGAACGGTATTAACCCTGCCAGGTATCGCAGGTATCGTTCTGACACTAGCCGCAGCCGTGGATGCCAACGTTATTATTTACGAACGTATCCGGGAAGAATTGCGGGGCGGTTTGTCGATGGCCAAAGCCGTTGAAACCGGTTTCGGACGCGCACTCCCGGCCATTCTGGATGCGAATACAACGCACTTGCTGACTGCGGGCGTACTGGTTTATTTCGGTTTAGGCCCGATCAAGGGATTTGGTACTGTACTGATCGTAGGTGTTTTGACCTCTCTTTTCACTGCAGTATTGGTCGGTCGTTATATCACCGAATGGTGGCTGGAACGTGGAGGAAAACTGAGCTACAGTTATCCCTGGTCTGAAAAATGGCTGGTGGGTTTCCATTACGACTGGATCGGCAAACGCAAATACGCTTATGCTTTTTCTTTTGCTATCATTGCCATAGGCGTAGCCTCTTTCTTTATTCGCGGTTTCGAATTGGGGGTCGATTTTAAAGGTGGCAATTCTTACAATGTACAATTTGAACAGCCTGTTGAAATCGAGCAACTTCGTGGACCACTAACCGAAGCATTTGGCGGAAACCCGGTCATTAAGCAGGTTAATACTGATAATACCTACAATATCACTACTTCCTACCTTATCAATGAGCGTGGTAGCGATGTGGCGGATCGCGTCATCACCAAACTGCACGAAGGACTTACGAAAGCGGGTGTAAATTCCGAATTTTCGAACTTTAAAAAGACAGATGGATCCGGCACACACATCACATCCTCCAGCCAGGTTGGTCCTACTGTGGCCGATGACATCCGTTCTTCCTCGTTTAAAGCGGGTATATGGGCTATGATTACGATCTTCCTGTACTTGTTGATACGTTTCCGTCGCTGGCAGTTCTCGCTGGGCGCCGTAGTGGCTTTGTTCCACGACGTGCTGATTACACTTACCTTTTTCACCCTGCTGCATGGTTTGGTGCCCTTCTCCTTAGAGATCGACCAGGCGATTATCGCCTGTATCCTGACCGTTATCGGCTTCTCGGTAAATGACACGGTTATTGTATACGACCGAATACGGGAGTTCATACATAAATACGCCGGTCAACCGAAAGAAGATGTACTTAATATGGCGATTAATACCACTTTGAGCCGTACCCTGATTACTTCAGGTACAATCGTAGCCGTGGTATTGCTGCTCCTCATATTTGGTGGCGGCGCTATCCGCGGTTTCGCGTTCGGTATGTTTATCGGTATCCTGTTCGGTACCTATTCTTCTGTGTTCGTGGCTTCTGCATTGGTAGTTGACTTCACCAAAGGGCCTGTCATCGAAGAGGGCAAAATTACTGCCGTTAAAGCTGAACCTGCCGCAGCCAAAACGGCAAAAGCGAAATAAGTAGCAGGTATTTTTTCTATATTCAAAACCTCCTTTCGGATTCATTCGGAAGGAGGTTTTTTTATGGCGTAGATTTATTTGGGACATTGTACCTTCCGGCTTTGTTTGTTATTGGTTATCGGTTATTAGTTATCAGTGTGGTAGCGTTTGGGTATTCGTTATTGTGGCATCAGGTTTTCATGCTGTCATGATGAAGGGGTGTATTTCAAATTGTCGCTTGGCATCGCTCGATGCTTATTGACGGGGTGACTTTGAGTCACCCCGTCAATAACCACAACGCTAATGCTTTCCCTATAAAGAAACTAATACCCGATCCAATAACGAATGACCAAACGCTACCACACTAATAACTGATAACTAATAACTGATAA
>JAYSZC010000238.1:0-4958 GCA_043738235.1 Lewinellaceae bacterium
ATTTTTTTTGGCCAAAGGACTTGTCTGGCTGGCTATTTTTTTTGGACTGTTTAAAACCTGCGCGTAGGTCCGAACCCGGTTCGCATTAAACTATTTATCCGAACGGGGTTCGGATATACCTTTCCAAAACAAAAAGTTTTTATTAATTTCGCGCCTTCAAACGAATTGCATGGCAAAGGCAAAAAATCAAAGCACGACGGGCCACACACAGCCCGTCGCCAACAACGGATCGGACAACGGCAACGGCCTGTTAGCCGGTATGGCGGAATATAACCTCGTGGATCCCGCGTATATCAGCATCAAGGGCGCCCGCACCAACAACCTGCGCAATGTCGACCTGCTGATTCCGAAAAATAAATTGGTGGTCGTGACGGGCGTTTCCGGCTCGGGCAAATCCAGCATCACCATGGATACGCTCTACGCCGAGGGGCAACGCCGGTATGTGGAAAGCCTTTCCAGTTATGCCCGGCAGTTTCTGGGGCGCATGAAAAAACCCGACGTGGATTATATCCGGGGCATTTGCCCGGCAATTGCCATCGAGCAGCGCGTCACCACCGGCAACACACGTTCTACCGTGGGCAGTATGACGGAGGTGTATGACTTTATGCGCCTGCTGTACGCGCGCATCGGCAAGTTTTACTCGCCCGTTTCCGGCGAAATTGTGAAAAAACACGAAGTGTCGGATGTAATTGATTTTATCAAAAAACAACCGGAAGGCACCCGTGGGCTGATACTGATTCCTTTCGGCAAAAAATATAAGGAGCGCAGCCTCGAACAGGAATTGAATCTGCTGCTGCAAAAAGGTTATACCAGGCTGCAATACGGCGCGGAAACCCTGCGCATTGAAGAGGTTTTGGAACAACCCGATGGGCGCTTCGATATAAAACAGCCCGCATACCAGTTCAACGAACAACACCTCAGCATCCTGATGGACCGTTTTGTCAACGCTGCCGATCTGGACGAAAGCGAGTGGATGCGGCTGGCCGACTCGATCAATACCGCATTTTACGAAAGTGAAGGCGAATGCGGCGTTCAGATAGCCGATGGCGGCACGCAGGTTGTGCATTTCAACAACCGCTTTGAACTGGATGGCATGGAATTTCCGGAACCCACGCCGCAACTTTTTAACTACAACAACCCTTACGGCGCCTGTCCCACCTGCGAAGGTTATGGCCGCATATTGGGCATCGACCGCGACAAAGTAGTTCCCGATAAAACCAAATCGGTGTACGACGGCGCTATTGCCGCCTGGAAAGGGGAGAAATACGGCGAATGGCTCACGCCGCTGGTCCAGCAGGCGCACAAGTTTGACTTCCCGGTACATACGCCTTTTGAATCGCTGACAAAGGAACAAATCAAACTCCTTTGGACAGGTAACGAGTATTTTGGAGGTATCACCGCATTTTTTAACGAACTGGAAAGTAAAACCTACAAAATACAGAACCGGGTCACATTGGCCCGTTACCGGGGCCGCACCGTGTGCCCCACCTGCGACGGCGGCAGGCTGCGGCAGGAAGCCCTTTGCGTCAAAATCGGCGGCAAAAATATTTCCGATCTCACCAGTGTACCGCTGGACGAAGTGCTGGCCTTTTTTCAGCAACTGAACAGCCTGCTCAGCGAACACGACAGCCAGGTGGCCCGCCGCTTGTTGCTGGAAATCAACAACCGCCTGCATTTTACCGTAGAACTCGGCCTGGGATATCTGACCCTCGACCGCATTTCCAATACCCTGAGCGGTGGCGAAACACAGCGCATTCACCTCACCCGCACCCTCGGCAGCAACCTCACCGCCTCCATGTACCTGCTCGACGAACCATCCGTGGGGCTGCATCCGCGCGACACAGGCCGGCTGGTGAAAGTGCTGAAAGACCTGCGCGACCTCGGCAACACCGTGGTAGTGGTCGAACACGAAGAAGAAGTGATCAAAAATGCAGACTACTTAGTGGACATGGGGCCGGAAGCGGGCGTACATGGCGGCCATGTGGTGTTTGCCGGCAATTATTCCGATATTGGAAAAGCGGCGCCGGAAAGCTTGACCGCCAAATATATGTCTGGCGAAATGCAGATACAAACGCCCAAACACCGCCGGAAAGCAAGCGAATTCCTGACCATTAAAAGTGCGCGCCAGCACAACCTGAAAAATGTGGATGTACATATCCCGCTGCATTGCCTGACCGTGGTGAGCGGGGTGAGCGGCTCGGGTAAAACCACGCTCGTACGCGATATTTTTTACCCGGCCCTGATGCAGCACCTGCCCGAAACGGCAGGCAAACAACCCGGACTTTTCGACGGGCTGGAAGGCAACGCCAAAAAAGTGACGCGGGTGGAATTCATCAATCAAAGTCCGATCGGTAAAAGCAGCCGCTCCAATCCGGTTACCTATGTCAAGGCTTATGACTACATCCGCGATCTTTTTGCCAGTCAACAATTGTCCAAAATACGCGGTTTTCAGCCCAAACACTTCAGTTTCAACGTGGAAGGTGGTCGCTGCGAAGCCTGCAAAGGCGAAGGCGAGCAGGTGGTGGAAATGCAATTCCTTGCCGATGTTCACCTCGAATGCGAGGAATGCAAAGGGCGCAGGTTCCGCCAGGAAGTGCTCGACGTGCAATACAAAGGCAAAAGTATTTTTGACGTGCTGAACATGAGCATCGAGGAAGCGCTCGATTTTTTCAAAGGCAACAAGGAAATTATCGAACGCATCCAGCCGCTCAACGATGTGGGATTGGGTTACGTGCACCTCGGGCAGTCGTCGAGCACGCTTTCCGGCGGCGAAGCGCAACGCGTCAAATTAGCCTCCTTCCTGATCCGGGAAAACGGACAAGGGCATATCTTTTTTATCTTCGACGAACCCACCACGGGACTTCATTTCCACGATATTCAAAAACTGCTCAACGCTATCCAGGCGCTGGTCGAAAAAGGCCACAGCGTCCTCGTCGTGGAACACAACATGGAAGTCATCAAATCTGCCGACTGGCTCATCGACCTCGGACCCGAAGGCGGCAAGGACGGCGGCCACCTGGTGTATGAAGGCGTGCCGGAAGGACTGGTGAAGGTGGAAGCGAGTTATACGGGAAGGTATTTGAAGGAGAAGCTTTGAATGATGAATGATGAACGATGAACGATGAACGATGAATGATGAACGATGAATATTTGGCCTGACAGGTGAAGTAAATTCTGTTTATTTTATTTTAAAATATTGATTTTCAATAAATTAGAATTTTTTCATCATTCATCATTCATCATTCATCATTCATCATTCACACTTTCCTCCCCAAATACTTCGAATAATCCGGCAAAATCACCTCGTATTCCTCCCGCATTAGCGGCGAAGTCATCAAGAAATCGGCCGTTGCACGGTTGCAGGCGGTCGGGATATTCCAGGCCACGGCAAGCCGCAGCAAAGCCTTGATATCGGGGTCGTGCGGCAGGGCTTCCATCGGATCCCAGAAAAAGACCACCGCATCAATCTTCCCTTCCGCTATTTTGGCCCCGATCTGCTGGTCGCCACCCAGCGGGCCGCTTAGGAACTGGGTGACATGCACATCTAGCGCTTTTTCGAGCAATTTTCCGGTCGTGCCCGTGGCAAACAACTGATGCTTTTGGAGCTGCTCTTTATTGTGTACGGCCCACTCGATGAGGTCTTTTTTCTTGTGATCGTGGGCAATCAGAGCAATCCGTTTACGAGCGCCCAATTCCCGGGTGTAATAGGAGTTTGATTCTTCCATAGATTTGTTTTTTGCCTATCAGTCGGTTATCAGTCAGTTATCGGTTATTTGTTATCAGTTATCAGTGGTGGTAACCTTTGGCTGCTGTAAATGCGAAGCCAAGCATTTCCACCACTAATAACTGATAACAAATAACCGATAACTACCTTTCATCGAAGCATTCCATTTAACACATACCGTCCGCCCTTTATTGTTGGCAGCGTGACCGTCCGGTCGCCATACCGAATGACACAGGGATTGCCTAATTTGGATAAAATGGCCACCTGTTTCAAAGTCCCGTTTTCCCAGTCGAGGTCGATTTCAAAACCACCGCGGGCGCAAATGCCGTGAATAAAGCCGGTGTTCCAGGCTGTTGGCAAAGCCGGTAAAAGTTCGATTTCGCCGGCATGGCTTTGCAGCAACATCTCGGTGATGCCTGCCGTCGCGCCGAAGTTGCCGTCGATCTGAAACGGCGGATGGTTGTCGAACAGGTTGGGCAGGGTGGATTTGCGGAGCAGCGCCAGCAGGTTCTGATACGCCGACTCGCCGTCGTGCAGGCGGGCAAAAAAATTGATGATCCAGGCGCGGCTCCAGCCCGTGTGGCCACTGCCGTGCGCCAGGCGGTAATCGATGGTTTTGCGCGCGGCCTCCATTAGTTCCGGGTTTTTTCGGCGGGTGATTTCGTTGCCGGGATGCAGCCCGAACAGCTGTGAAATATGCCGGTGCCCGGGTTCCGGTTCTTCAAATTCTTCCGTCCATTCCATGATGCGCCCGTCGCTGCCCACCTGTGTCGGTGCGAGTCGCGCCAGGATATTGCGCAGTTTTTTCCTGAAATCGGCGTCCACTTTCAGTATTTCGGATGCTGCAAGGGTGTTTTCCAGCAAATTGCGAATAATCATGTGATCCATAGCAGGCCCCATGACCATGGTTGAAACCTCACCGGTAGCCGTTTTAAACGTATTTTCCGGTGAAATGGACGGCCCCGACACCAATTGCTTTGTTACAGGATGTTCCGTGAGCCAGTCTGCGCAGAACAGCGCAGCGTCTTTCATGGCCGGGTAAGCCAGGTTTTCCAAATAAGTGCGGTCTTCCGTAAACAGGTAGTGTTCCCAAAAATGTTGTGCTCCCCAGGCCATGCCCATCGGCCACATGGCCCATTGCGTCTGGCCGTAGGGTTCCGTGAAATGCCAGGCGTCGGTGGTGAAATGCGCAACCGTACCATTCATACCATACATATCCCGGGCCGTTTTGTGG
>JAYSZC010000239.1:0-4957 GCA_043738235.1 Lewinellaceae bacterium
GCCATTGACAACGAATCTGCCGTATGGATCGGCACCGAGGATAAGGGCTTGTACATTGTGGACAAAGCGTCTTCTATGACGGTCAATTTCCTGATAGAGCAACCGATCAGTTGTCTCGGCAATGGCAAAGACGCGGAGCTCCGGCTAAAAATCACAGGCGGGATTCCTCCTTACAAGATCGAATGGACCGGCGGACTCAGTGGAGAAAACCCCCGCAACGTGGCTGCCGGCAACTATACAGCCACGGTAACAGACACCAAAGGTAAATCCCGCACCATTCAGGTACCTGTGCCGGACGCCCGCCTGCGCATCACCGCCCGGCAGCGCAAAGCCATCACCGGCCCCGGCAAATCCGACGCTGTGGCAGAAGTTGACATAGACGGAAATGCATCCGGTCTGCAAATTATCTGGGATAATGGCGAAACACTCGCCACCGCCACCAAACTAAGCGCCGGCGAACATACCGTCACCGTTACCGACCCTAAAGGATGTACCGCAACTGCCAAGGTTTCCATCACCGAAAAAATAGCGCCGCTTTCAATCGTTATTGCAGAAAAAGAATCGATCAAATGTGCCGGCGATAAAACGGCTGCCATTGCCGTACAGCTGACCGGCGGCAAGGCGCCCTTTCAATACAAATGGAACAACCCTGCCGTTGCCGGTGATGCGCCTGCCGGTTTAGCCGCCGGAGGCTATCAGGTGACGGTCACCGATGCCACAGGCACAACAGCTTCAGCAGCTGTAGTGGTGCCTCAACCTGAGCCGTTTGCGCTGATCGCCATCGCCCAGTCGCCCGCTACGCCGGGCAGCACCGACGGTAAAGCGCAGGCGCAGGCTACCGGCGGCGTCACGCCACAAAGTTTTAAGTGGGATAATGGCGAAACGACTGCCGTGGCCACGCGACTTACTCCCGGTCAGCACAGCGTCACAGCCACCAACCCCAGCGGTTGTGTGGCCACTGCCACAGTGCGCATCCTGGAAAACATCCAGCCGTTGAAGATTATCGTTGCTGAAAAAACAAGCATCAAATGCGCCGATGACAAAAACGCCGCGCTGACGGTCCAGGTAAATGGTGGTAAAGCGCCCTTCCAATACAATTGGAGCAATCCGGCACTGAGCGGAGACCAGCCCGCCGGCATTGCAGCAGGTGAGTATGTGCTGACGGTTACCGATGCGCTCAATGTAACCAGCGTGGCAACAGTATCCGTCAAACAACCGGAACGACTGAGCCTTAACGTCACCGTGCAGGCGCCTGCCAGCACCGGCAATAAAGATGGGAAAGCCCTGGCTCAACCGGTCGGCGGCGCAGGAAATTACATTTTTCAGTGGCAAAGCGGCGAAAGTGGCAATGCTGCCACCCGCCTCGCACCGGGCAATAACGGTGTTACGGTGACAGATGCCAACGGTTGTGTGGCTACCGCAACGGTTTCTATTTCAGAAAATATTCAGCCGCTCGCCATCAGCATTTCGGAAAAAACGAATATTAAATGCGCTGGCGACAAAACCGCTGCACTGGCTGTACAAGTTAGCGGCGGCAAAGGTCCATTCAAATACAAATGGAACAATCCTGCACTTTCCGGCGATCAACTGAACGCCCTGTCGGCAGGAGATTATCTGCTTACCGTAACCGACGCAGCAGGCACAACCAGCACGGCAAGCATCAGCGTGGCGCAACCCGCAGCGCTTGCGCTCACGGCCACCGTACAGTCGCCGGCCAGCACAGGCAATGCCGACGGTAAAGCGCAGGCGCAGGTTACCGGAGGCACGGGCGCACAAAGTTTTAAATGGGACAATGGCGAAACAAGCGCTTTGGCCGTCAAACTCGACCCGGGTCAGCACCGCGTCACCGTTACGGACGCCAACGGCTGTTCTGCTACTACAAGCGTTTCTGTTTCAGAAAATATCCAGCCGCTCGCTGTTAGTATCGTGGAACAAACCCGAATCAAATGCGCCGGCGATAAAACCGCCGCACTGGCTGTCCAGGTCAGTGGTGGCAAAGGCCCGTTCAAATACAAATGGAACAATGCTGCGCTCTCCGGCGACCAACCGGCTGCGTTCCCGGCAGGCAACTACCTGCTCACCGTAACCGATGCGACCGGAACGACCAGCACAGCAAACCTGAATGTGACGCAGCCCGCTCCGCTCCTACTCACCGCCACCGTACAGGCGCCTGCCAGCACGGGTAATGCGGATGGAAAAGCGGAGGCAAAGGTGAACGGGGGCACAGGCGCACAAAGTTTTAAATGGGACAATGGTGAAACAAGCGCTTTGGCCGTCAAACTCGAACCGGGCCAGCATTCCGTGATCGCAACAGATGCCAACGGATGTGTCGCGACTACCACCGTTTCTATTTCGGAAAATATATTGCCCCTGGCTATCAGCATTACGGAGCAAGCCACAATCAAATGCGCCGGTGACAAAACCGCTGCACTGGCGGTACAGGTCAGCGGCGGCAAAGGCCCGTTCAATTACCAGTGGAATAACCCCTTGTTTTCCGATGACCGCCCCAAAGGCGTACAGGCCGGCGATTACCTGCTGACGGTAACCGACGCTGCCGGAACAAGCAGCACCGCCAATATCAGCGTGAAACAACCGCAGCCACTTGTGCTGACCGCCAACGTGCAATCGCCGACCACCACAGGCTCCGCCGACGGCAAAGCGCAGGCACAAGTCGTCGGCGGAGCAGGCGCATACAGTTTCAAATGGGACAATGGTGAAACGGCAGCCATGGCCGTAAAACTTTCGCCCGGCGTGCATACCGTCGCTGTTACCGATGCGAACGGCTGTTCAGCCAACGCTACCGTTCTGATGTCAGAGGACATTCAGCCCCTGATCGTGCGGATTTTAGAAAAAACGGCTATCAAATGCGCCGGAGAAAAAGCAGCGCTGAATGTCGTGGTCAGCGGCGGTAAAACACCGTTTAACTTCAGCTGGACTGTACCTTCCGTCAGTGGCTCGCAGCCTTCCGGTCTGGATGGAGGCAGCTACGCCGTTACGGTAACGGATGCCAAAGGAAATACCCAGTCTGCTACGATCGAAGTCAAGTCGCCCGCAGCATTGGAAGTCACCCTTTTGAGAAACATCGGCGCTACAACCGATCGCAGCAACGACGGCAAGGCGGAAATTTCGATCAAAGGTGGTACGCCTAAATACGGCATCCTTTGGGACACCAAACAAACCGGAATATCTGCGCCAAAACTGCCTTTGGGCAAACATAGTGTCACGGTTACCGATGCGAACGGCTGTGCCCAAAAGGTCGATTTTGAAACAGAAAAACGCATTTTACCCGAACTCACCGGTAACCTGGAAAGCGGCCAGACGATTCGGATGCGCCTGCTCAATTTTGATACGGACAGCGCCAGCCTGAAACCGGAATCGCTGCCCATGTTGGATGAGTTGTACGACTTTATGAGTGAAAACGGCTCCGTCGTGATCGAAGTCGGCGGCCACACCAATAATGTACCGCCCGATGATTTTGCCGATAAACTGTCTACCAGCCGCGCCAAAACCGTTGCGGATTATCTTTTTGCCAAAGGGATCGACCCCAAACGGGTGGTATTCAAAGGATACGGCAAACGCCTGCCTTTGGTGCCGAATACCTCGCCGGAAGGGCGAAGAACGAACCAGCGGGTGGAGATCAAGATATTGCAGTTAAAAGGTTGAATTGCCGCGTAGCGGCTTAACGTCGGTAGCCTGAATGCCGGCAGGTCGTTGAAGGTGCATAGCACCGTAAGATAAGTATACAGTTGCGGTGCTATGCACCCTAATACCTGTATTTTGGCCTGTTTCCTACCGACGTTTAGCCGCTACGCAGCAACCCAGCTTATGTACTTTCCTAAAAGAACGCTTTATTAAGTAGGTGTGCAACTTAGTTTTGGCTAAATTCTTTGCAAATGCTTGATTATGAACACTGATAACCAATAACTAATAACGGATAACTACTTATTAGCCCATGACCTGGCTATCAGCCTTGCAACAATTCAAAGCGTACCTGCTTTTCGAGCGTTCGCTCAGTTCCAATACCCTGGAGGCGTATCTGGGCGATGTGCAGAAATTTGTGCAGTACCTCGAACTGGAGCAATCCGCGCTGGGGCCGCTGGCCGTTCGCAGAAACCACTTGGAACAGTTTATCCTCTGGGTCAATCGCCTCGGGCTGGAAGCCAGTTCGCAGGCGCGGCTGATTTCGGGTTTGCGGGCATTTTACAAATTCCTGCTGGTGGAGGATTTGCTGGACGAAGACCCCACCGAAATGCTCGAAAGCCCGCGCCTGAACCGCAAAATGCCGGATGTGCTTTCCCTGCATGATATCCAGCGGATGCTGGCAGCCATCGACCTTTCCGAACCGCAAGGAACCCGCAACCGCGCCATCGTGGAAACGCTGTATGCCTGCGGGCTTCGGGTGAGCGAGCTGGTGCATTTACGGATGACGAATCTGTTTCTGGAAGCCGGTTTTATCAAGGTGCTGGGTAAAAACGACAAGGAACGCCTGGTGCCCATCGGAGGGGAAGCCGTGAAATACCTGCGCCAGTACCTCGACCATATCCGAAGCAAACAGGAACGTATCAAACCCGGCGAGGAAAATCTTGTTTTCCTGAATAACCGCGGCGCGCGGCTCAGCAGGGTGATGGTTTTTTACATCATCAAAGACCTGGCCGTTCAGGCGGGCATTTCCAAAAATATCAGTCCGCATACCTTCCGCCACTCTTTTGCCACACATCTGGTGGAAGGGGGCGCCGACCTGAAAGCCGTGCAGGATATGCTGGGGCACGAAAGTATTACCACCACGGAAATTTACACCCACCTGGACACGGAGTACCTCAAGGAGACGATTTATCTTTACCACCCGAGGATGAAAATGTAGTTAGATGAGTTGAACACGGATTGAACGGATGAGACACAGATTTTAAAGGATTTTGTTAAAAAATCCGTGTCTCATCCGTTCAATCCGTGTTCAACT
>JAYSZC010000240.1:0-4955 GCA_043738235.1 Lewinellaceae bacterium
TGTGATCTGTGAAAAACCGCTGGTGCTCAATCCCTGGAACCTCGCTGCCTTGCGGGAAATGGAACAGGAAACCGGACATAAAGTATGTACCATCCTGCAACTCCGGCACCACCCGCAGGTCATTGCCCTGAAAAACGAAATCGCTGCCGACGACTCCAACCATATATACGAACTGGAACTGACTTATATCACCCCCCGCGGTCTGTGGTACCACGCCTCCTGGAAAGGCGAGGAAAGTAAATCCGGCGGCATCATCACCAATATCGGGATTCACCTGTTCGATATGCTGCTATGGGTTTTCGGCCCCGCGCTCGACACCGCCGTACACCTGCGCAACCACAGCCGGGCCGCCGGTACCCTGCAATTCGCCCGCGCCCGGGTACGCTGGTTCCTCAGCATCGAAGCCGATATCCTGCCTCAAGAGGCCGGAAAAGGCCCCCTGCGCAGCCTGACCCTCGACGGTGAACACCGGGATTTTTCTGAAGGATTCGGCGACCTGCATACCGAAAGTTACCGGCATATCCTGACCGGACAAGGCTGGAGCATCGAAGACGCGGGTCCATCCGTAGCGCTGACCAGCCGCCTCAGACTGCTGGATACGACAACACCGGGGGAAAATGCACATCCATTGGTACATTTGCCGGTTAAAAAACATCCGTTTAAATGATGAATAAAGCCTAATTTTGTATAAAAAGTAAACAATGACCAGCGTCATAAAATATCCACTGCGCAACCTGAGTACTGCTGTCCTGAGTGATTTGCAGGAAAAATATCCGGAAGCAGAAATTCAAATTGAGATTGACAGCAACCGTCACCATGAAGGCTTAACAGAACAAGGCTTTTGGGAACTCATTGCTTTGCTGGACTGGCAAAAAGAAGGTGATAATAATGCCGTCATTGAGCCGTTGATTGCTGCATTGGTAGCATCTCCAGCGCGACATATTTACGAGTTTGACGATGTTTTATCACAAAAACTGTATAAATTAGATGCTTTGCGCTTTGCACAACAGATCGGTGAAAGTGCCTGGAAGCCAGGTCAATACTTTTCACCGGATGTGTTTCTCTATGCACGCTGTTGCGCCGTAGCCAATGGCCGGGATTATTATCAAAAACTGCTCACTGATCCCGCTCTGATGCCAAAAGACATAGATTTCGGCGCCTTGTTACGTGTTGCGGAAGAAGCTTATACTCGAAAGTCTGGTAACGCATACTCCTATGTCCCTGCTTACCCGGTAGAGACGTATTCAAATAAAGAAGCCTGGATTATTCCCGGCCGTGCAGAAGCAGAAAAGATTGAACGTGAGCATATTCAAGAACACCAGGATAAATTTGGGAGCATGCCGCCTGGCAATTTAAAGTAAGCCTACGGTGTGTGCCGCGACACACCACAATATAGGCTGTTTACAAGCAGAGCGACGCAATAAAGCCCAAAGGTTTTGTCACAAGTGCAACCAATTTAAACCCATAAAACAACCAGCCCAAACACCACCACCCCTCACGACTCACAACTCACCACTCACGCTTGTTCAGTCTCTTTAAAAAAAAGCCCACCCACTCCTTCGACTTCAGTTTTCTTGGCGTCGATATGCACTCGCATATCCTGCCCGGTATCGATGACGGAGCGCCGGATGTGGAGACTTCGATGCAGTTGATCCGGGGTTTGCAGGAAATGGGTTACCGGCGATTGATTGCAACGCCCCATATTTACAAGGACTTGTATCCCAATACGATAGAAACCATCCAAAACGCACTTTCGCTCGTACATACCGCTATAAATGATGCCGGAATGGATATGCAGGTAGAAGCAGCGGCCGAGTATTTTTTAGATGAGCATTTTGAGTGGTTACTGGCTCAGGATCAACTACTTACTCTGCCGGATCGCCATATTCTGATTGAAATGTCATTTATGGCGCCATACTCGAAACTACACGAGGTTATTTTTCAACTATGCACAAAGGGTTATCAACCCATTTTAGCACACCCGGAGCGTTATCTGTATTATGCCAATGACCTCGAACAATTTGAACAAATACGCCGCTACGGTTGTAAAATGCAGGTCAATCTTTTGTCCTTAAGCGGTTACTATGGAAAACCGATTCAAAAATTGGGACATCAGTTGCTGAATCAGCAATGGGTTGATTTTCTGGGAACGGATGTACACCACCAACGCCACCAGGAACACCTGAAAAACAGTTTGAAGGATGCCCGGCTGATGCAAATCATAGAACGAATGGCGTTTCAAAACAAGAACTGGACATCTATAGTCAGCCAATAGTAATTACAAAATCTTCTGTACTTCATTGCTTTACATTGCTTTTTGCCCTTTGCAATTTTGCCTTTTTTCTTATGATACGCCACCACAACAAATTATTTACCATCCTGACCGCAGGATCGCTCCTGCTGCTCAGTTCCTGTATCCACCACCGGGAATTGGTAAACTTTAATGAAGGCCCCGAATTCAGCGCCGCCGCAGAAACCATTGCCAACCAAAATCCCATCCTGCTGCAAGCGGACGACCTGCTGGCCATCAGTGTTCAATCGGTGGATCCGCGCGCAAGTGCTCCTTTTAATTTCATATCGCTGCCCGATGGCAGTACATCGGAAACAGGCGGGGGCGTTCAACCCGGTACAAATGCTGTTGCGCAACCAAACTACCTGATCGACGCGAACGGCACGATCAATTTCCCTTTGATTGGTCCCGTCCGGGCCGCCGGTTTAAGTACCGCGCAATTGCGGGATTCTCTGAGTTTTCAGGTCAGTAAATACATACAAAACCCGATCATCAATGTCCGATTGACCAATTTCAGGTTTTCCGTTTTGGGAGAAGTAAGCCGTGCCGGTTCTTTTTCCATTTCCAACGAACGCATCAATATCCTGCAAGCACTGGGCATGGCGGGCGACCTCACCAATTACGGCAACCGCGATAACGTTTTAATCATCCGGGAACGCAATGGAAAAAGGGAATTCGGACGCCTGAACCTGCACCAGCGCGACCTTTTTAAATCCCCTTATTTTTACTTAATGCAAAACGACCTCATTTATGTAGAGCCTTTACCTGCAAAAATAGGATCTACTTCCGACGGCGCTACCAAATATCTCCAATGGGCTTTCCCCATCATTTCCATTATCAGTATAGTTGTTTCCTTAACGCGTTAAGCCAACCATTCTTGTGACTGATTCACGTCAACAACTATTTTTAGATAAAGAAGAAGAGGGTTTTAACCTCCGCGACTTTATTTTTACCTATGTACTGCGCTTTTGGTACCTGTATGTCTTATTCATCGGCGGCGCCCTTGGATGGGCCTGGTTAAAAATCCGTTATGCGACACCCGTTTACCAGGTCAACAGTACGATATTGATCAAGGACGAAGACTCCAAAGGAGGCGGTATCTCGGAAGAGAGTATTTTCCAGGACCTGGGGCTGATGCAGGGTGGTATCGAAGTACAAAACGAGATAGAAATACTCCGGTCCCGCCCCATTATGGAAGCTGTGATCGGCAAACTCGGGATGGATGTGGAATATTATACCCTGGGCCGGGTACGCACCTCTGAAGCATATCCAGCTCAAGTCATCAAAGCTACTTTACACGATGTCAGTCCAATCGGGTATGACGTGACATTTGGAATTACGGTTCGGGACAGCCAACATTTTACCCTGACGCTGCACGAACAAAAAACGGAACGGCAATTTGGTCAAATGATAGAGCTGCCGGAAGGGAAATTCATTTTTACCCTGATCAATAAAGACGATTTACCACAGGATGATTATTCCGTTATTTTTCGCGAACCACACAAAGTAGCGCCCGGTTATGTGGGTGGCTTGTCCATTACCCCCATTGAAATTCGATCCAGTGTTTTAAACATGAGTTATCAACACCCGGTACCTCAAAAAGCTATAGATATCCTGAACGCGGTAGTGGAAGAATACAACCAGGTCACCATCGAAGATAAAAACAAGGTTGGGAAAAATACCGTGCAGTTTATCGACGACCGCCTGAAGTACCTCACCACTGAACTGTCGGATGTGGAAGGCGACCTGGAACAATACAAAAAGAGCAATGATATTCCGACAGATATCTCCTCCAGTGTAGAAACTTTGATTTCCCAACTGAGCGAATATGACCGGGAACTCGGCGCACTGGAAGTACAAAAAATCATCTTAGACGGTCTGCAGCAATACCTGCAAAGCCAGTTGACCAAATACGAACCCGCCCCCATCAACCTGTTGCCTTCCAATGCCCCCTTAGCAACTTTGGTCACCCGCTACAACGACCTGTTGCAGGAACGCAGCCGCTTGCTCAAAAACGCCACCCCCGACAACCCGGTGGTACAAAACCTGACAGTACAGATCGACCTGATGCGCAGCAGTATGCTGGAGACTATCCGGAATATTAACCGGGAGTTCGATCTGAGCCTTGCCAAAGCCCGCAGTAAAAACAACCTGTTTCAAAGTAAAATCCGCACCGTACCTACCAAAGAACGTGGACTGATTGAAATTAAGCGCCAGCAGGGAATCAAAGAGGCGCTTTTCCTGTATTTGCTGCAAAAAAGAGAAGAAACCGCCCTTTCACTCGCAGTGGCTATCCCCAACTCGCGGGTCGTAAACCCACCGATCAGGACCGGCGGACCCATTAGCCCCAATACCCGCTCGATCTATATTACGGCCTTGCTGATCGGTCTGCTGATTCCTTCCCTGTTCATATACCTGAAATACCTGTTGACCAACACCATTCAGTCGGAATCGGATATTACACAAGTTACCAGTACCCCCCTGCTGGCCTCCATCGGTCAGCAAAAAAACAACGACCCGATAGTAGTCAAAAAGAACAGCCGTTCGGCCGTAGCCGAGATGTTCAGGCTGCTGCGTTCCTGCAACAGGTCGTTGTAGCGGGTGACCAAAGTTGCTAAGGGGGCATTGGAAGGCAACAGGTTGATGGGGGCGGGTTCGTATTTGG
>JAYSZC010000241.1:0-4954 GCA_043738235.1 Lewinellaceae bacterium
TGCAAGTCGGGTTTTGATATTTTCTTTTCATCGGCAATGAGTCCGGCGAGGTACATGGCGTCAGAATTACCCGAATCGTACAGCGCCAGGGAAAGCGCATGATCTTTTTTGACCCGTTTCACGATGGTTTTCATGTCGCCTATTTTTACGCCGAAAAAAGGCTCGCGGGCGCCGTGTCGCAACAAAGTCTTTTTTGTTTGTTCAGTACCCATTTGCCGGAGTTCCTGTAAAATTGCTTCTGCGGTCATGTTTAGAAGTGAGAAGTGAGAAGTGAGAAGTGAGAGCTCAGATGTTTTGAGTGTCTGCCGGCTGCTTGTTCTTTTTCTCTTTTAATTTGCCGGAATCAGTAATTTTCGCTGCTGTAGCCACGGTGGTACCTTGCACCAGGATGGAAACGATCACAATAATAAAGGCAATATTTAAAATTTTCATGGCTTCGGGCACTTTTGCCACTACCGGTATCAGGGCAAAAACAATAGGTGTAGCGCCGCGTAATCCCACCCAGGCATAAAATGTTTTGGTGCGCCATTTAATCTGTTTGAAAAACGCCAGAGAAGCGAATACGCCAATGGGCCGCGCTGCAAATATCAGCAAAAATGCAAGTAACAGGCCTTCCCACATCACCCTGGGCAAACCGAAAACATTAATCTGCAAGCCCAGTATGAGGAACAACATGGTTTCCATCAGCCACGAAAGGCTCTCAAAAAAGTGTACATTGATGTCGCGTTGCGCCCAGGGAGAATTGCCCAGAATGATACCTGCCACATATACCGACAGGAAAGCGCTTCCCCCCAGTAGCTCATTGACGGCATATAAAATAACCACCCAGGCCAGCAATATGATGGGAAATTGCCCGCGTTTGAGCGGAACACGTTTTATGAGCAAGTGAATAAACCTGCCTGCCAACAGCCCGGTGCCCAATCCCACCAGCATCGTCCAGATAAAATCGCCCGTCAATGACAGCAGGTGGACTTCGGGAGCAGCAGGCAACAGCATAGCGGTCAAGGTCAGGGTCAGGAAAAAAGCCATCGGATCGTTGGCGCCTGATTCCAGTTCGAGTACCTCGCGTACATGGGTATTGAGTTTCAGTTTGCTGTTTTCCAAAATGGAAAATACCGCTGCGGCATCCGTACCCGACACCACTGCACCCAACAACATCGCTTGCAACCACGGCCAATCCAGCAGCCAGTGCGCCATAGCAGCCACAGCAAACATCGTCAGCAGCACTCCCAGCGTTGCCAGTGAAATACCTTGCCAGAGTATCGGACGGACAGATTTCCAGTGGGATTCAAAACCACCCGCAAAAATGATGACACACAGCGCTAATTCGCTGATATGCAACGTAGTAGTCTGATAGTTATAGTAAAAATCGTACAGGCCGCCATTGCCAAAGGACAAACCGATCGCCAGGGTCGTCAGCAAGGTAGGCGCTCCAAAACGCGCGGCAAAACGACTGGCAATCAGGTTGAGAATGATAAATGCTGCTGCCAGCAACAGAAAACTTGGGTACGTAAAATGCATGCAGGTAAGATTAAAACAAAAGAAAAACGCCGGTTCAAATTTAGCAAAAAAATTTTAATTTTTAGTCAGATTGGATGGTTTGAGAGCTTCTCTTTTAGGCAGATGAACAGTTCTCTCCTTCAAAACCACTTTGCGTGGGATATAGTTTGGCAGTCTGTCTGCTTTGCCTATTTTTGAGGCTTCATTTTACAACCCCTCTCATCCTCTCACCCTCTCACCTCTCACCTCTCACTTCTCACTTCTATTTATGTCTGAAATCATCCGTCCCCATGCCGAAACGGCCTATGCGCATGAGTTGGCCGCATTGGCCGCTGCGGACGACCGGCCCCGGCCTGCTAACTGGCGCCTGTCTCCCTGGGCGGTCGTCACCTATCTGCTCGGCGGGAAAGCAGGCGATACGGACATCGAACCCAAATATTACGGACAGCGCCGGATCATTGAAATCGCAGTAGCCACGCTGACAACCGACCGCGCTTTGTTGTTGTTGGGCGTACCCGGTACAGCCAAAACCTGGGTGAGCGAACACTTGGCCGCAGCGATCAGCGGCGACAGCACCCTGCTCGTACAGGGTACCGCGGGCACCCATGAAGAAACCCTGCGTTATGGCTGGAATTACGCCCGGCTCCTGTCGGAAGGCCCCTCCGAAAAAGCCCTGGTACCCAGCCCCGTGCTGACTGCTATGCAGCACGGTAAAATTGCCCGGGTGGAAGAACTGACCCGCATTCCGGCAGATGTGCAGGATGCGCTGATCACGCTGTTGTCGGAAAAAACGCTGCCCGTCCCCGAACTCGGCAGCGAAGTGCAGGCCATCCAGGGTTTCAACCTGATTGCAACGGCCAATGACCGCGACAAAGGTATCAACGAGCTGTCGTCTGCCTTGCGCCGGCGCTTCAATACCGTGGTGCTGCCGCTGCCCAACACTTTGGACGAAGAGGTTACCATCGTTCAAAACAGGCTGAATGCACTGGGTAAAGCGCTCGAATTGCCGCCCAATGCCGCGCCCTTGCAGGAAATTCAGCGATTGGTTACTATTTTCAGGGAACTCCGCAGCGGAAAAACGGAGGACGGCCGCGACAAACTAAAAAGCCCGAGCGCCACACTCAGCACGGCAGAAGCCATCTCGGTGATCCACCAGGGACAGTCTTTGGCGGTTCATTTTGGCGATGGCGACCTGCGTGCGCACGATCTGGCAGCCGGACTCACAGGCGCCATTGTCAAAGACCCCGGCAGCGATGCGGTGATATGGCGGGAATACCTGGAAACGGTGGTGAAAAAGCGCGAAGGCTGGCAGGATTTGTACCGCGCCTGCCGGGATTTGGGCGTTTAGTTGCGTGTTTTTCCCCCGACCCCTAAAGGGGAGTACATCATAACAGATTGACAATTTTTGCCTTAAAGCACAGATTATCAATCTGTTATGATGTACTCCCCTTTAGGGGTCGGGGGAAAAACACTAAACACTATTTTCTCCACAGCGCCAGGTACTTTTGAATCGCTTCCCTGTTGTCGCGGTACACTTTTGCGCCTCTGGTGGCAGTAACAATGCTGCAGGGCACTTCTTTGGCTACTTCGCGCTGAGACAGGCCCCGGTCAAGCGCATCAAAAATTCTCCAGCGCTCCAGCATCATGGCGCGTTCATTTTCAGTAAAGGTAAGTTCCGCCAGTTCATTGAATTCAGTCTCTGTCCGGGCAGATTGAAAAAGTTGGTATAACATGGGCAAGGCAATTCAGAGGCTTTATTTTTCCATTACCACGCCGTATTCTTTGGCTAAGTATTCTTTGATCCAGGTTGTTGTTACGGATTTCGGACGTTCGAGCGGCAGACCCAGCACACGACTCCAGCATTGTGCCGCCAAAACACCCAGCGCCCGGCTTACTCCGAAAAGCACCGTATAATAGTTGTATTCTTTCATGCCGTAATGGATCAATACGGCGCCGGAATGCGCGTCCACATTGGGCCACGGGTTTTTCACCTTACCCAGGCTGCTTAGGATAGGCGGCACCACATCAAATATTTTCCAGACTACTTTTACCAGATCGCTGTCCGATACGTTGTCTTCACAAAACTGGCGTTGCGCCATAAAACGGGGATCCGGTTTGCGCAGTACCGCGTGGCCATAACCGGGAATGACCCGTCCGCTGGCCAGCGTACTTTTTACGTATTCCGCGATCTGTTCGCGCGAGGGTTTGGAAGTTCCCAGGGTATCCACCATTTTGAGTACCCAGCGAATAACCTCCTGGTTGGCAAGGCCGTGCAGCGGGCCGGCCAGCGCATTCATGGAAGCGCTGAAAGCCAGGTAAGGGTCGCTCAGTGTAGAACCCACTAAGTGGGTAGTGTGTGCAGATGCGTTGCCCCCTTCGTGGTCGGCATGGATGGTGAGGAAAAGGCGCATGTATTCCTTAAAACCTTCATCTTTATACCCAAGCATGTGGGTAAAGTTGCCGCCCCAGTCGAGTGAAATATCGGGAAGCACGTGTTCTCCATTGTGGTATACCCGGCGGAAAATATATGCAGCCACACGGGGCAGCCGCGCAATGAGGTTCATGGTATCCTCGTATGTGGCATCCCAGTATTCGGATTTATTCATACCCGAAATATAACGCTGCGCAAATACGCTGGTACTCTGCATCGCCAGCACACCTACCGAAAGTTGGGTCATCGGATGCGTTTCCAGGGGCAGGGCATCAATAGCCCGAAAGACGTGTTCCGGCACATTCGCGCGGCGTACCCAAGCCTCTGTCAGCCATTTCACCTGTTCTTTTGTTGGAATCTCTCCTACAAGCATCAGCCAGAAAAGACCTTCAGGGAGGGGTTCCTTGCCTCCGGGAGCGGCAGGGAGCTTTTCACGCAGTTCCGGGATGGAATACCCGCGAAACCGGATACCTTCCTCGGCATCGAGCAACGACGGTTCCCAGATCATACTGGTAATATCGCGCATCCCTCCGTAAGCCTGTTCGATGTTAACATCATCCAGTTTTTTGTTTCCGTGTTCCTTCAGTAGTTCTTTGACCTCTTTGGCAAGGGTCTGGGCTTTGTTGGAAAATTCTTCCTTGAGTACATCCATATTGCGATGTGGTAAATTTGGTTAGTATGAAACGGCTTTCAAAACATCTTTTTGATAAGCAGGCCTAAAGGTATAATTTTTCAATTTCCTTACTAAAAAAGCCGCCATTTGTCGCAAAACAATATGAAATAGAATTGGTTGCCGCAAGAAATAAAAAAAGCGCATTCGAAGAACAATGTTCACTCCGAATGCGCAATTATAGTATTAAAGCATAAAAGTGCCCGGTAAATTCGACGTGCAGTTTAGTGTTTGTTCTTCGAATTTATCCCCCTAAAAAATTAAATTGGATTAAAACAAGCACAAATATGAAGGTATAATTTGAATCCAGTGTACTTATCTTTCGCACAAATAAAATATCACCCGCCATGCTT
>JAYSZC010000242.1:0-2024 GCA_043738235.1 Lewinellaceae bacterium
CTTTATCTGACGGCACTGCTATTGTCCATGCCGAACTTGGTTTTTTCCCAAAACACAAATAAACAGCCCGTTTCAACCCAGAAAGTTGTCACTGGAATGATATTATTGAATGATAAGACAGCCCCGGATCCCCAGAAAATTCTGGCTGCCTTGCGTTCAGAATGGAAACTCAAACCGGATTCCGTCAATATTGCCGATAAAACGGTTGTTTTTTCCCTCCCGGGTGCTACGGTAATGCTCGCACACCTCGACTATCCTGTTTCTCCCGCAGAAGTACAGGCGGCGGCGGGTATTTCCTGGCTTTGGAAAAACGCAGCGCCGGAAGTGGCCCGCCATCAGTCACAGATGATTATTTCTGTGATAGGCAATAGTAGCCGGACACTGGATTTATACAAGATTTTTACAAAAATAGCGGCTGCCACACTCGAAAAAAGTAATTCCAGCGGCGTTTTCCTCAACAGCCAGTATGTGATTTCCTCCAAACCGTTTTTTACGGCTGCGGCCCGGAATATGATGCACGAACAATCCCTGCCGGTGTATTGCTGGGTGTATTTTGGAATGCTGCAGGAAAACAACCTCAACAGCGGCTACACGTATGGCATGGCCGAGTTCGGGTACCCGGATTTGGAAATTGTAAAGTCAGTGCACAATACGCAGGAAGTACATGCTGCGCTGTACGATGTGACCCACAATATTATTCAATACAAACTCCAACTGCAAGACGGTCAGCAGGTTACAACTGGCGATGACATTAAAATAACAGTGAAAAAAATGCCCGGCCAGATGCTGGAAGGGACGGTGCTGCGATTGGAGTATTGAAAAAAGGCAAAGGGCAAGAGGCAAAAAGCAACGCGAATGGTTGCCTCTTTTCCTTTGCCTTTTTTAATTACTGCACAATCACAATTTCTCCCGGCGCGATTCCGGTTGGGAAACTTCCGGCTTTTGTCCCGTCCGGCTTGTAAATCACCGCTTCACCTGCCGAACTGAAATCTTTCGCATCGGTGCAGTATAACTCGCCAGTGCCCGGATGGCAGATCAATCCATACGCCGCCTGTTGTACTACCGTACGTAAAGTGCCGTTTTTAAATTCGTAGATGGCCCCGCCGCCTGTAAAATACAGGGCCGAGTTATCGGTTGCAGCGCAGAGGTCATCCGAGTAAAACGGGATCGCTACCGCGGCCCCACTTCCATCTGACAGCCCCAGACTGCTACGTGGAGTAGATTCCAGAAAAGAGCCTTTACAAAGCGCGTAAATGCCGGCGTTATTTCCCGACAACCGCGCGCACATGCCGGGGTTTGAGCCATTGGTCACGCTGCGGCTTTCTTCTGAAAATGTGGATAATCTGAATGTTACAACGGTCGAGTCGATCGTGTAACCTCCGGAATTGGGGATGAGTACCACATCAGCGTTCATTGGAAAAATTTTTTCCGGCCCCGCGCCGATAACAGGCGAGGTTTTCACCACTTCATGGGTGTTCAGGTCTACCTGGGCTACCGTACCGGTATTGCCGTCGGCGCCCCATTGTGTGACCAAAGCGAAATGATCCCCATAAGGATGGAAGTAACGTGGTTTCGCCAAGCCTCCGATGGTATCTAAAAATTCAAAAGTATTTGCATCAACCACAACGATTGTGCTGCCGTTTCCAATACAGATATAACCTTTTCCATCGTGAAACGTCAGTGATTGCACCAACTCGCCCAGAACTGCGCCGTTGTTGGCTTTTGCATAAATATCCTGCTCAGTTGTACCAGAGGCGGGATCGTGCCAGGTGATGGAACCGGTACCGCCGAACGGCCCTTCATTGACGACAAAAATACCTTTGTCGTATTTACCTTTGGTGGGATCATTCTGTTTGTCACAGGATGAAAACAACGCTGCAATGAACAATAATAAACAATTGACTTTCATCATTTTAATTTTAGAAAAATGAACTGAAAGGCAAAGGGAGGGAGATTTCCGATTGAACATTTGCTAAGCCGACTTCGGACTACCGACTTCGGACTTCGCACTTTCCAACAATCGT
>JAYSZC010000243.1:0-4941 GCA_043738235.1 Lewinellaceae bacterium
TGTTCCGGTCCAATTAATGCTGCGGCTATAGAACGTATGATGCTCGACTTACCGGCCCCATTGTCTCCAATCAACACGTGCCAACCAGCTGGATTTGGAAAGGTCATCCTGAAATCGCAGATGGAGCGAATGTTTTTTATGGTGAGTTGCTTGATATACATTTTTATTCACTGTTTTTATTCGGCAAATTTAGGCATTTGATATCATCGATTGATGATTAGGAAAAAATCCTTCCTTCCGGTAATTTCTCACGAAATCCGACTCCACACCCTTGCATCCTTCCCTTCCGACGCTAGATGCTGCCGCAACCGTCCGTGTTCCGGGATCGCCAGGGTGGGGTCTTTTTCCAGAATCTGCATGGCAATTTCCCGCGCAGCCGTCAAAATCTGCCCGTCGCGGGCCAGATCGGCCAGCATAAAGCGCAGCATCCCGCTCTGCTGGGTACCTTCGATGTTGCCCGGGCCGCGCAGCCGCAGGTCTGTTTCGGCAATAATGAAACCGTCGTTGGTATAGCACATGGTCTGGATGCGTTCGCGGGCTTCCGCGCTGAGTTTGAAACTGGTCAGCAGCAGGCAGAAGGACTGTTCCGCGCTGCGGCCCACCCGGCCCCGCAACTGGTGGAGTTGGGAAAGCCCGAAACGTTCGGCATTTTCAATCACCATCACAGAGGCGTTGGGCACATTCACGCCCACCTCGATCACGGTAGTAGCCACCATAATCTGCGTTTCGCCGCGCACGAACCGCTGCATTTCAAAATCCTTGTCGCCGAATTTCATTTTACCATGCACGATGGAAATCTGGTATTCCGGGATCGGAAAATCGCGGCTCAACGCTTCAAAGCCCGACATCAGGTTCTGCAAATCCATGGTTTCCGTTTCTTCAATCATCGGATATACCACATACACCTGGCGGCCTTTGGCGATTTCTTCGCGCATAAATCCCTGCACCCGCAGGCGGTGGTGTTCCGTTTTGTGCAGCGTGGTAATGGGTTTTCGTCCGGGCGGTAGTTCGTCGATCACCGAAACATCGAGGTCGCCGTACAAGGTCATCGCCAGCGTACGTGGAATCGGCGTAGCGGTCATTACCAGCACATGGGGCGGCCCTGCAGGGTTTTTAGCCCAGAGTTTGGCGCGTTGTTGAACGCCGAATCGGTGCTGTTCGTCTATCACGCTGATTCCCAGGTTTTTAAACTGAACCCAGTCTTCGATGAGCGCGTGGGTGCCTATGACAATATGGATGTCGCCGGAAGCGAGCTGCTCCAGGATGGCCGCGCGTTTTTTGCCTTTTATATTGCCGGACAGGTAACCGACCTGTACGCCCAGGTCGCCCACGAGTTCGGTGATATTGGCAAAATGTTGTTGCGCCAGAATTTCGGTCGGCGCCATTAGGGTAGCCTGAAAGCCGTTGTCGATTGCCATGAGCATGGTCATCAGGGCCACGACTGTTTTACCGGAACCGACATCGCCCTGCACCAGGCGGTTCATGTGTTTGCCGGAAGCGAGGTCGCTGCGAATTTCCTTGACTACTCTTTTTTGCGCGCCGGTGAGTTCAAAAGACAGCTTTTCCTGGAAAAAACGGTTGAAATATTCGCCTATTTTACCGTACACAAAACCCCGCATGGTGTCTTTTCGGCGGGTGCGAATCTGAAGCAGCCGGAGTTGCAGGAAAAACAATTCTTCAAATTTCAATCGCCGGGTAGCGGCGTCGAGTCCCTGCTGGTTTTCGGGAAAATGGATTTTGGACAGTGCAGGCCAGCGCCCGATGAGTTTGTATTGCGACAACATGTAATCGGGCAGTGTTTCGGGTATGTCCGCAGCGGAAAGTTGGTCTAGTAGGGTGCGGAGCAGTTTGCGCAAACCTTTAGCATCCAACCCTTTCTGCGTCAGTTTATCCGTACTGGGGTAAACGGGATCAAAGGTGCGGGAACCCGTCGGAGCAACGGGTTTCGGCGCAGCCTCGTTTTCAGCAGGTATCACTACGGCCGCTTCTTCCATTTCCGGGTGGGTAATGTTGAAACGCCCGTTGAATTCATTCACCCGGCCGAAAACGATGTATTCTTTTCCAACCTGCAGCGATTTTTCGAGCCATTGTACAGCCTGAAACCACACCAGTTCCATCATACCAGTTTCGTCGCGGATGCTCCCGACCAGGCGGCGGGCGCGGCCCTCGCCCAGTGTTTCGAGCCGCCGCAGGGTGCCGCGTATCTGCACTTGTTCGCCCTCGTTGTGAATATCGCGGATGCGGTGAAATTTGGTGCGGTCGATATAGCGGAACGGGAAATGGAACAGCAGGTCTCGACAGGTAAAAATGCCCAGTTCCTTCTTGAGCACCTCCGCTCGATGTGGGCCGACGCCTTTGAGGTATTCGATGTTGGAGTCGAGATTGGGCATTGACGTGAGTCGTGAAACGTGAGTTGTGAAACGTGAGTCGTGAATGGGGAAATAACGCTTGGCTTAATGTATTACGAAATCCAAGGGTTATCACCCCTGATAACCAATAACTGATAACTAATAACGGAAGGGCAAGGTAACATCTTTTGTTTGAAAAATACAAAAGGGCCGGCCCGCCGGTAAGCAGGACAGCCCTTTTTTCATGGTACGTTTTGTTCTGTTGTGACGGCTTTTAACCAGCCGTCTGGCTGCTGATAATGTCGCGTGCAAACAGGATTTTAGGTTTCCAGTATTTGGAGGTCGATATGTTTTCAACAACAATGCCCCGGCTGCAGGTGCTATGGACGCAGAAAATGCCTTCCGGGGTGTTTTCGACTACCATCGCCACATGCTGAATGCGTCCGCGACGTCCGAAAAAAACCAGATCGCCCGGCAGCACCTCATTGAGGGAAATCCGGTCGCCCTGACGGGACTGCGTGGCAGAGCAAGAGGACACTTTGAGGTTAAATTCTTTGAGAATGTAGCTGGTGAATCCGGAGCAATCGAATCCGGTTTTTGGGGCGGTGCCGGCGTATCGGTATCGAATGCCTAAAAAATTCTGGGCGTAGCCGGTAATGTCGCAGCGCATTTGCATCGTTTCTACATCTTCGGCACGGTCAGCTGGTCTGCGCCCTATGCTCTTGAAGGAAGAGCAAGCGATGAGAATGAACAATAGAATGGGTAAAAAAGCACGCGAAAATGAGTCTTGGGGTCGACTGGAAGGTAACGTTTCGATCATGTGTGTAAGTTTACAGTTCAAGGCAGAGATAAAAATTATCTATGTGCCATGCTCATCAAATGAGTTCACTGCTAATGAAGATTAAATTGGTTCCGGTGGGGGCCGAACAGGCTTCAATGACTTGCGCGAAGGGAGGAAAATCAGAAAAAATTGATTATAATGAAGCCTAAAAAAGACTAATAATTACTGCAAGCCGATGGCAAAGGTAGCAATGGTTTTGAAAAAACAATATATTTGGAATAAAAAGTGGAAAAAAGCGCTCAGTGCAGGGTAAAAATATCTGCATCCTGCAAAAAAGGTAATTGTTGGCGGTAATGTTGCTGGTTTGCCAATGAAAGTTCGGCAGTTACGACGTCTTCCTGCCCGGAAATTTGACAAATCAGCTGTCCGCCAAAATCAATTATGGTAGAGTCACCGCTGTAATCCAGCCCGTTTCCATCCTTTCCAACCATGTTTACACCGATCGTAAATGCTTGATTCTCAATGGCTCTGGCGGCCAGGAGGGTGCGCCAGTGGTGTGCGCGGCGGGCAGGCCAGTTAGCGACGTATATTAACAGGTCAAAATCTTCCTGAAAATCTGTTCCGGGGTGGTTTATCCGGTTGCGGCTCCATGCCGGGAAGCGCAAATCGTAACAAACCAGGGGGCAAATCCGCCAGCCTTTCCACTCGATAATCAGGCGTTTTTTACCGGGCGTATAATGTTCGCTTTCACCCGCCAAAGTGAACAAATGTTTCTTGTCGTAGGTGTCAAATGTCCCGTCGGGTCGCATAAAAACCAGGCGGTTGAAAAAATGGCCCGCTTCCGAACAAATAAAACTGCCGGTCACTGCTGCTTCCAGGGCCTTGGCTTGTGCTGCAAGCCAGCGCATCGTCGGGCCGGCCATCGGCTCGGCCAATGTTGCAGCCTGCATGGAAAAGCCCGTGCTGAACATTTCAGGCAGCACAACAAGATCGGTCTGCCCGGCCAGCGGGGCAATTTTTTCGGTAAAATTGGCCCGGTTCTGATCGGGATTTTCCCAAACAAGGGTCGATTGGACAATGGAAACGCGCATGGGACTGAATAGAATTATCAACAAAAAGACAAATGACAAAAGGCAAAACCGCTCATCAGGTAAATCATGCAATTCACATAAATCATGGTCTATCTTTGCTGCAAACCTAACCATTTTCCTATGGACATCACACAACAAGGCTACGTCCAGTCCGAATTAATGCCGGAAGGCGCGTTGCATATCACTTTTTTTCACCCCAACCACAACAGCTTGCCCAGCCGCCTGCTCTCAGAACTCGTGGCCGCTTTTGAAGCGGCGGGACAAAACCCGGATGTCAAAATCGTCGTGTTGCGCAGCGCCGAGCATAAAACATTTTGTGCCGGAGCGAGTTTCGACGAATTGTTGGACATACAGGATTTTGAATCGGGTAAAAACTTTTTTTCCGGCTTTGGACAGGTAATCAATGCCATGCGCCGCTGCCCGAAAATTATTGTGGGCCGTATTCACGGCAAATCAGTAGGCGGCGGCGTCGGACTTTCGGCGGCTACCGATTTTTGTATGGCTTCGCATTTTGCCACCTTCCGCCTGAGTGAATTGGCCATTGGTTTCGGCCCATTTGTCATCGGCCCCGCCGTCGAACGTAAGGTGGGCGTGGCTACTTTCAGCCAGTGGGCACTGACCCCCGATGAGTGGCAAACTGCCGAGCGTGGCAAATCCAAAAGCCTGTACCAGGAAGTATTCGATACGGTCGAGCAACTCGACGCCTACCTCGCCCATTTCT
>JAYSZC010000244.1:0-2022 GCA_043738235.1 Lewinellaceae bacterium
GGTCATTCCTCATTCCTCATCCCTTTTAATTTAGTTGTATGGAACCAGGCCCCTCGTTATACTCCCGCTCATTTCTGCTGCTTTGCCTGTCCCACGGGTTGTTTGCGGGCAGTTTCAATATGATGATCCCGGAGCTGCCTTCTTACTTGAGTTCGATGGGCGGGGCGGAGCACAAGGGCTGGATTATTGCCCTTTTTACGATCACTGCTGGGCTGTCGCGCCCTTTCAGCGGGAAGCTGACCGATACGATCGGTCGCCTTCCCGTTATGTATATCGGCGCTTTTGCCTGTGTGATCAGCAACATGTTGTACCCGGTGCTGGCTTTTGTGAGCGGCTTCCTGGTGCTGCGTTTTATGCACGGTTTTTCCACCGGATTCAAACCTACCGGAACGGCTGCTTACGTGGCCGATGTAGTGCCTTTGGATCGGCGAGGAGAAGCGATGGGCATACTCGGCATTAGCCTGAGTCTGGGTGCGAGCGCCTCACCTCCTTTGGGCAGTTGGCTGGCAAAAGCATACGGTATCAACAGCATGTTTTACGCTTCGTCAGTACTGGCTGCCTTGTCGGTGCTGATTTTGATGAACCTGCCGGAAACGCTGAAGGAAAAACAAGGGTTTCGTTTCAGCCTGTTAAAAGTCTCGCGGGACGATATTTTTGATCCGCTGGCTATTCCTGCGGGAATCATGATGCTCTTTTGCTATTTTTCTTACGGCGTCATACTGACTTTGGTGCCCGACTTGAGCGATCACCTGGGTTTGAGCAACCGGGGCATTTTTTTTACCCTTTTTACCCTGTCGAGCGTTTCGACGCGTTTTTTTGCCGGTAAAATTTCCGACCGCCTGGGCAGGGAGCCGGTGCTGAAATTATCCGCGCTGCTGATCGGGGTGGCTATGCTGGTATTTGCCCATGCCAACAGCCCGGAAATGCTGTACCTCGCTTCGGTTTTATTCGGCCTCGGGAATGGCATTTTTTCTCCGGCCATCAATGCCTGGACGGTGGATCTGGGCGACCCGGAACGCAAGGGTCGGGCGCTGGCGACCATGTTTATTGCGCTGGAAATTGCCATCGGCGGCGGGGCCTTGGTGGCAGGTTGGTATTTTGCCGACGATTTCAGCCGCATGCCTGCGGTGTTTGAACTGGCTGCGGCCATGAGTTTTAGCGGCTGGGTGTATTTGATGTGGTATGGGTGGCGGAAAACGGGGCGGGTTTGGGCTGCGAGACGGGTTTCCTGATTTTCATCACATAGTTCACAATAGGATTTCCACATAGGAGATCGTAGATTATAAGTATCATTGCTATCTTTGTCCTGAAATCAAAAAAAAACTTGCATATGTTGGTCAAAGAACATAAAAGCGAAAAACAAATCACTAACTTTCTTGAAAGAGTTATTTTAGGACAGTCGGGATTTGAACAACGTTTGGATAAAGGTCAAAGAAAACAAACCGGAGTTTTTCTTACTAACTCACTTACAACAATTGAAAATGTTTTAAGTGTCGTTGAAATCGATTCTGAAATCTTTAACAAAAGAATTCTTGAACCGTCTTGCGGTCAAGGAATTTTTATTTTAAAACTTATCAGCGATGTGTATAATCGTTTCCCAGACGATAATCTAATTTCAAGTTTCATTGAGAATAATTTATTTTTTGTTGATATTGAAAAGACAATGGTTGATAAAACTATTAAAAATATCAATACACTTTATCAATATCTTTTTGATGAGCCTTACAACGGTTCGTTCAATGCGATAATTTGGGACTTTACCGACAAAGTTGTTTGTAATAATCTTTTTGATGAACCGAAGGAAACTCCCTTTACTGCACTTTACAATTCATTTGATTGTGTAATTGGAAACCCTCCTTATGTTACGCTGTATGGTCGTAGAGATAAAAAAGAGAATGAAGAACAAAGAATTTGCTATCTGAAAAACTACAATCAGTTTCCTGATTATGTGAAAAATGGAAAACTAAATTTAGTGATGCTTTTTATTGAACACTCATTAGATTTTTTAAAAGAAGAAGGAAA
>JAYSZC010000245.1:0-2021 GCA_043738235.1 Lewinellaceae bacterium
TAGAGTGATGGAACACGGATTGAACGGATGGGACACGGATTTAAAAGGATTTTTCCCGACGTAGAGTTGACCGGACAAAACGGATTTTCTTCCTCAATCATTTCCGAATTTGATAAATAAAGGTCAACTCTACGTCGGGAAAAATCCTTTTAAATCCGTGTCCCATCCGTCAAATCCGTGTCCCATCACTCTACGTCCGAAAAACCATCTCACGCTATTTCAAACTGCAACTTCGCCAAACTGCTATATGCCCCGTCGAAAAGCGCCGACAACTCTTCGTGTGTGCCTTTTTCGACGATATGCCCGCCTTCCAACACATAAATACAGTCGACTTCCCGAATAGTGGCCAAGCGGTGGGCAATGATAATACTGGTGCGGTTTTTCATCAGGTTGTGCAGGGCTTCCTGTACCACTTTTTCCGACTCGGCATCGAGCGAGGAAGTGGCTTCATCCAGGAGCAGGATGCTGGGGTTGCGCAAAATGGCGCGGGCAATAGCAATCCGCTGGCGTTGTCCGCCCGATAATTTGATGCCCCGCTCGCCGACTACGGTATCCAAACCTTCCGGGAAGGTGGAAATAAAGTCCCAGGTGTTGGCCTGTTTGGCCGCTTCAATAATTTCCGCTTCCGTGGCATCGGGTTTTCCGTACAGAATATTTTCCCGGATAGTCCCGCCAAAAAGGATCACTTCCTGAGGAACAATTGCGAAGTTGTTGCGATAAGAATGCAATTCGTAGTCGTAAATATCCCTTCCGTCAATACTGATCGAGCCGCCGTCCAGGTGATGAAATTGCAGCAACAATTGCATGATGGTGGATTTTCCTGCGCCGCTTTGTCCAACAATCGCCACCTTTTTGCCGGATTCTATGGAAATATTGACGTTTTTCAGCACCGGCACATCGGAGCGGGTGGGGTAGGAGAACTGTACATCTTTAAATTCAATATTACCATTCAGGCGGCCTGCCTGGGCAGTAGCCTTCGGGCGTTCTTCGGTCTCGGACGGGGTGGCTAAAATTTCGCGAATACGTTCCGTAGCGCCCACTGCACCGATTAACTCGGAGTAAAAATTGCCCAATCCGGCAATCGCTGCGCCAATCACTGCTGTAAATGTGACAAATGAAATCAGTTGACCGGCAGTTACCTCGCCGGTCTGCACCATTCTCATACCCGTCCAGATGACGAAAAAGAGCGCACCAAAAAGCACCGTGATAATAAAAACCGCAAATAGCGCCCTGCCGGATGCAAATTTCAGGGAAACATCGATCACTGATTCATTGGATTGGCGATAACGTTTTGTCTCAAAAATTTCATTGGTAAATGCTTTCACCGCATGAATACTTTGCAGGGTTTCGTCTAAAATCGTATTCGTTTCAGCCAGAATAGCCTGGCGTTGTTTGGATAATTTGCGGATATGCCGGCCAAAAATCATCGCACCGATGACAATAATCGGGAATGTGAGCAGCATCACACCGGCCAATTTCGGCGTTTGCCAGGCCAAAAAAATGACCCCGCCGATAAGCAGGATAACCTGCCTGAAAAACTCTGCCAGCACGAAGTAAAACGTATTGTACAGTTTTTCCACGTCATTGGTCAGTCGGCTCACAATGTCGCCGACCCTGCTTTTTTCAAAAAAAACGATGGGCAGGGAAATGATTCGCTGGTACAGGGCATTCCGAATATCTGCGGTGCCACGTTCACTGATTTGGGCAAACAACAAAACACGTGTATACGACACAATACCTTGAAAGACAAGCACAACGAGCAATCCAAGCCCGATTTTGGACAGGTCGAGGTCGAAGGCAGTTTCTTTGCCCTGCGCCACATCCAGCATCAAACCGACGCTGTACGGAAAAATCATAAACACGGTGCTGCTGAGGAACAGCAACACCAGGCCTGCAATAAATTGCCATCGGTAGGGCCTTAAAAATTCAAAAATTTTGAAGGCTTCGCGTAAACTTTGGCGGGAGATTTTCGGGCTGGATTCTTCTTTCTGCTGCATAAGGGTGCAAAGTTGATGCTGTAA
>JAYSZC010000246.1:0-13588 GCA_043738235.1 Lewinellaceae bacterium
TGACTGGGGCTAAGTCGTAACAAGGTAGCCGTACCGGAAGGTGCGGCTGGAATACCTCCTTTTAAGAGAGATGTTATGAGCGTGTGAATTGAATTAAACGTGTCCGATAAATTGCTTTACCTCTTTTATCTCTCTCGCTGCCTCTGTTAATGTTTATCGTTCGGAGTTTGATGTTTGAATACGGAAGTTTATTGTTCTTCCCCTTTCATACTTCAAACTCCGAACTTGTTTTAGGCCATCCCAAAACACGATACACCAAACACCAAACACACATTTCAGGGCTATAGCTCAGTTGGTTAGAGCGCTACACTGATAATGTAGAGGTCTCCAGTTCAAATCTGGATAGCCCTACCTGAAAAAGAAGTGAGAGGGTGAGCGTGTGAGACGGTGAGAGCCGCTCGTACTTTCACCCTCTTTTTTTTCTAGCGTTACTATTGGGAGCAGACCGTATTCTCCTTTACATTAAAAGGCAAAAGTACAGAGGGCTCTCGCCGTCTCCCGCGCTCACATTTTCGCTCCCAAACGTAAAGTGGGGTAATCTACGGATTCTCACTGCTCACTTCCGAACATAAAGTGGTGTAATCTACGAATTCTCACTTCTCACTTCTCACTTCTCACTTCTTTTTTTCTACCTTTGCCTATTCACACCTATTGTGATAGGAAAACCCGATCATAATCCGAACATTATTTTGAGGTAATGAGAGTATCGCTGAATTGGATTCGAGACTTTCTCGACATACATAAATCAACCCCTGAAATCGCCGAAGTTCTGACATCGCTGGGCCTGGAAGTGGAAGGATGGGAAGATGTAAAACCCTCGCTGGTCGACCTGGATAAAGTATTTACGGGCCAGGTACTGAGTTGCGAGCATATAACAGATACAGATCATCTTTCAGCCACTACCGTTGATGTAGGTGACGGCGTCGTGCGCTCCATCGTATGCGGAGCGCCCAATGTTGCCGTAGGGCAAAAAGTATTTGTCGCCCTGCCCGGCGCCAATGTTTTCAGTAAAGACGGTCAGTTATTCACCATTGGTGAACGAAAAGTGCGCGGCGTACCTTCCCAGGGCATGATTTGTGCCCAGGACGAACTCGGCGTCGGCCACGACCACTCCGGTATTATGGTACTGCCTGCAGACACGGCGCTGGGTATCAGCGCAGCGCAATGGTATCAACAGGAAACCGATACCGTTATCGAGATCGGCCTGACGCCCAACCGCGCGGACGCTACCAACCACCTCGGCGTGGCGCGCGATATACTGGCCTGGATCCGCCACCATGAAAACCCCGCCGCGCAACTGAAATCCGGCAAGGCTCCCGCTACTTCCGTTTTGCCCGCAACGGGCGCGCCATTTCCCGTATCCTTAGAAAACAGCACGGCCTGCCCGCGCTACACCGGTATTGTTATTCGCAACATCACCATCGGAGAAAGCCCCGAATGGCTCCAAAACCGACTCAAAGCAATTGGCCAGCGCCCCATTAACAATGTGGTGGACATTACCAATTATGTCCGCGCAGAACTGGGACAACCTTTGCATGCTTTTGACCTGGCAAAAATAAAAGGTGGGAAAATTATCGTCAAAACCCTCCCGGCAGGCACCGTTTTTAAATCGCTGGATGGGCTGGAACGCAAACTATTGGCCGAAGACCTGATGATCTGCGATGGGGAATCGAATCCCATGTGCATCGGCGGGGTATTCGGCGGTGCAGACAGCGGGGTATCCGATACCACGACGGCTGTTTTTCTTGAAAGCGCTTATTTCCATCCCCAAAGTATCCGCCGCTCGATGTTGCGCCACAACCTGCGCACCGACGCGGCCTGGGCTTTTGAAAAAGGCGTGGATCCCAACGGCTCGCTTCGCGCATTGGAGCGGGCGACGCAGCTCATTATTGAATTGACAGGCGGCGCGGTGGATTCCGGCGTAGTGGATATTTATCCTGCCCCGATACAACCCGCCCGCGTGGAAGTTGCATTTGACCGCATCAATCGCCTGATCGGAGAAACCTTTTCCCCGGAAAAAATTAAAACCATCCTTTCGGCCCTCGAAATCGGTATCGACAAAGAAACGGCATCAGGTCTGACGGCGGTTATTCCGACCAATAAACCCGATGTCACCCGCGAAGCCGACGTAGTGGAGGAAATCCTACGGGTACACGGATTGGATTCCGTACCGATTCCAACCCAGATTCGCAGCAGCATAGAGATACAGGCGCGTCCGAATCCCGACGCAGTGCGCAACCAGGCCGCCGATTTCCTGGCCGCCAACGGTTTCAATGAAGCAATGAGCCTGGCACTGTCCAATTCAGCCTACCACACCGGCGAAGACGCCATCTGGCCGATGGATGCAGCACAGTTGGTTTACATCCACAATTCTGCCAACCAGGGACTGGATTGTTTGCGACCCACCATGCTTTTCAGCGCGCTGGAATCGGTACAACGCAACCAGAATCGCCAGAATGCCGACCTGCGTTTGTTTGAATTTGGAAAAACGTACAGCCGATCGGGTGAAAAACTGTCGGAAGTAGCCTGTTTGTCGCTGTGCATGACAGGCGTACACGCTTCGGAAAGTTGGCACCCGGATGCCAAGAAACGGGTCGATTTTTATACCCTGAAAGCATACGTCCGCAATTTGCTGGCCCGCCTCGGAGTAAGCGGATTTCAAGAAACTACCTTGCAGGAAACACCTTACCAGTATGCCCTGCAATACCACCGCGGTGCGCAGGAATTGGTCACTTTCGGGGCCGTATTGCCTGCCGTTTTGAAAAAAATGGACATCAAAAACCCTGTCTTTTTTGCCAATTTTCATTTTGAAAATATCCTGAAAGCCGTAGGGAACAATAAAATACAATTCAGCGAAATGAGCCGCTTCCCTGCCGTGCGCCGGGATCTGGCCCTGGTGCTGGATCGGTCGGTGCCGTTTAGTGAAGTGGTGACGGTAGCCAATAAAACAGCCAAAAAGATACTAAAAGAAGTGAACCTGTTCGATGTGTTTGAAGACGCGTCCAAACTCGGCGAGGGCAAAAAGTCCTACGCGGTGAGTTTTGTATTTGAGGATGTGGAAAAAACACTTCAGGACAAAGAAATCGACGCATTGACGCAACAACTCCAGCAGGCATTTGAAGCCAAACTGGGGGCCGTAATCCGAAAATAAGCGGGCGTATTTCCCCGGGTTTTTACTACAAGTTTTGCGGGGAAACGCTTTAATTCATACTTTAACACACAAAATGCTCAAAAAATGGATATCATATCAATCATAGCAGGGCTTGCCATCGGGGGCATCGTCGCTTGGGTAATAGCCACATTGACCATAAAAAAAGGGAGTCAGAAATCCATAGAAGAACACAATCGCCAGGCCGATCTCATTATCCAGGAAGCCCGGTTAACGGCCAAACGCGCCGAAGACGAAGCCGCCTTAAAAGCCGAAAAAATCATTTCCAAAGCAGAAGCGGAAAACGAGCGCATCAAACTACAGAAAATACAGGAAGCCAAAGAGCGCTATGCCGCGATGAAGCAGGAACTGGAAACGGAGAAAGCCACCCGCCAGTTGGAACTGAAAGAACTCGAGATCGACATCGCAGCACAACAGCGCGATTTGAAAATAGAAACGGACGCCATCAATACCCGTTTTGCAGAATTGGAAAATCGGAAAGGTGAACTGGATATCCGGGAAGTCGACCTCGAAGCAATCCGTGAAAACCTCGACAAACAGGTAAAAATCGTCCAGAAAAAGAAAGAAGAACTGGATGCCGCCAATGAAGAGCGCATCAAAGCACTGGAAAATATCGCCAAACTGAACCAACAGGAAGCCAAAGATCAATTGCTGGAAGCCGTTCGCGCCAAGTGTGAAACGGAAGCGACGGTGATTGTGCGCGATTCGGTCAACCAGGCCAAACTGAACGCAAGTAAAGAAGCCAAAAAAATCGTTATCCAGACCATTCAACGGATGGCTGCCGAATTTACGATCGAAAATACGGTGTCGGTGTTCAACCTCGAAAACGACGACATGAAAGGCCAGATCATCGGTCGGGAAGGCCGTAACATCCGCGCCCTGGAAGCCGCTACCGGCGTCGAGGTGATTGTAGACGATACCCCGGAAGCCATCGTTATTTCTTCTTTCGACCCCATTCGCCGCGAAGTGGCCCGCCTGTCGCTCCAGCGCCTCGTTGCCGACGGTCGTATCCACCCGGCCCGCATCGAGGAAGTGGTGGCTAAAGTGCGCAAACAACTCGAAGAACAGATCATCGAAATCGGTGAACGTACGGTCATCGAACTGGGCATCCACGGACTCAATGCCGCCCTGGTGCGTATGGTAGGCCGGATGCGTTTCCGCTCTTCCTACGGCCAGAATATGCTGAAACACTCCATCGAAACGGCAGAACTTTGCTCGATCATGGCTGCCGAACTCGGCCTGAATCCGAAGCAGGTCAAAATGGCCAAACGCGCCGGTCTGCTGCACGACATCGGGAAAGTAGCGGAAGAAGAAACGGAACTCTCCCACGCCCTCGTGGGCATGAAAATGGCTGAACAATACGGCGAACACCCGGTTATCGTGAACGCCGTCGGCGCCCACCACGACGAGATCGAGATGAACAACATCATTTCGCCGATCGTGCAGGCTTGCGACGCCATTTCCGGCGCTCGCCCGGGCGCCCGCCGCGAAATACTGGAAAACTACCTGAAACGGATCGGCGAACTGGAAGAAATTGCCATGAGCCATGAAGGCGTTTCCAAAGCATTCGCCATGCAGGCGGGCCGCGAACTCCGCGTTATCGTGGAAGCCGATAAAGTGACCGACCAATATGCCGACGACCTGTCTTTCCTGATTTCACAAAAAATTCAGGACGAAATGCAGTACCCGGGCCAGATCAAGGTGACGGTGATACGGGAAAAACGAGCGGTTTCGTACGCCAGGTAGTTATCGGTTATCGGTTATTGGTTATCAGGGGTGGTAACGTTTGGGCTTGAGTGCCGGGCGTTACCACTTTTCAGTTATAAGAAGGGTAGCACGGCCTTCAGGCCGTCGGGAGGAGGCCATTTATGGCCGTCTATCATTTTAAAATTTTTATACGACGCCTTAAAAGGCGCCTTCCCGACGGCCTGAAGGCCGTGCTACCGTTGGGTTTAGCCGTTGTTGTGGGAGACGCCAACAACGATGGAGTTTCTTAGCCGTCAATGATGGATTATAAACCGCACCCACTGTATGCCGGATGCTGAAGATATGCGCAGGAAATAACTGCCGGTTGGCAAGTTCATAGCAGGCAGATCGATCAATTGTTCGCCTGGTGGCAGGAAAACCGGAGGTAACGCATGTACTAAGCGGCCCTGCACGTCACAGACAGAAAGTGACAGTTCGGTTTCGGCGTCTAATGCCAATTGCAGGGTAACCTTATCTCGTACAGGGTTAGGTGACAGCATCGCGCCCGGAATGCCCTGCCCTGCTACAGTTACGATCGAGCTATATGTGGTAGTGCCATCTATATCTTCCTGACGCAGGCGGTAGTACAGCCGCTTGGCGGCGGGTGCTGTGATATCGTCAAAACTGTAATCGCTTCGCTGGTCACTGTCGCCCTTACCAGTTACGAAGCCAATGTCTTCGAATTGTTGTCCGTCCGTAGCGCGTTGAACGGTAAAACCGCGATTTTGACGTTCCGTTTCTGTTGACCACTTGAGGGCTACCAGGTCTTGCCGTCTGACTGCCCGGAATGCCAGCAATT
The DNA here is from genome assembly GCA_043738235.1 of Lewinellaceae bacterium. GTDB lineage: Bacteria > Bacteroidota > Bacteroidia > Chitinophagales > Saprospiraceae > M3007. Next base: position 5,715 of record JAYSZC010000246.1, read on the forward strand.
CGACGGGCAGAGCAGTGCCGGATGCAACGCCGAAAGGAGAAAAATTTGTTATATTGGTTTGCGTACGGGTACAAGTATTGCTGACACAGCTTGCTGCCGCATCGCCATACGACTGCCATTCTATACCTGTCCAGCGGGAAACATGACAACTACCGGGGGTAAAACTTCCGGCAATATGGCTCGGCGTAACCCATTGAAAAACTGCCGTAGCAGCTGTTGTATTTCCTGAAGGGCGATCAATCGTCCACTGCCGGTTTACATAATCCGGGCCTCCGGTCGGGTAATCGAACCCCGTCTTCACCCGTACGGCAAAGGTATCCGCTCCACTACCAAGCGAAAGCGTGACTGGATTGTACGACGACAGGTCAGGGCCGACCGGGAAAATCGCATTGGTTGTCCCTACCCTCATACGCAGCCGGCCTGCACCGGTAGTAACGATGTGTCTTGGGAAGGAAAACCCGAATACTCCGGCAACAGTAAGGTCTCCCCCCTGAATTTGAAGTACTGTTGAGTTGCTAACATTGTTGAGGACATTATTCACTCTTTGCGAACCCGTAATGGTAACTCCCTCATAGTTCCAAACGTCTAATTTTTGGAATACACCGCCACTGCCGCCTATGGTCTGGGGTATAGTCCCTTTCAGGATGAAAAAGGAACTTGAAGAAGACAACAATATTGAACCATTGTTATTTAGTAGAGGGCCATTAAAATAACAACTATGCGACTCGAATCGCAAGGTGGTTCCCGGGGAAACATTAAACTGGCCAAAATAATCGACAAAACTATTACTGCTTACTGTTGATACTAAACCCAGCGTACCTCCATCAATTTTAACCAGCCCCCCCAATTGTAATAATAAATGAATATAGGAGGTAACATTGCCAATTTTTTGCACAGTACTGCCATTGGTTACCTCTACTGGGTTTACACCTGTAATACTGCCATTATTTAGAATAAGTAGCCCGTTATTAGGGATGACCATTTTACCGGTTTCCTGTAGATAAATGGTGGATGAACTGTTATGCGTAAAAGTCCCGGAAATCTGCAAGACCTTGCTGCCAAGTACGAATTTGTTATTCGCATTAACGGTTGACATTGTTCCGGATATATTAACTGTACCGCTTCCGGCGAACCTTCCGGCATTCCAAATCAATCCATTGGCAAAGGTCGGACTTCCGGTGCCGCCGTACGTGGTCCCGCCATATCCAAGTTCGTCCATTCTGACCTCTCCCGGAGCAATGCCAACATTATCATTAAATACAGCAAATTGATGTATGGTTAATTTAGTGCCAATACTGGAGCTTCCAGTGACATTTACGGTCAACAAATTGCCTTCTACCCGGAGAAGTCCCGCGCCGGATATTTGGACATTGTTGAGATCGACGGTTTGGTCCGTACCGCTGCTGTTCCATATTTGCAGGATTTTGCCCGAAGCAACCGTGATCGTTGCGCCGCTAAAATCGTAGGTATAACCCGGGACTATACGTAACTGAGTCGCCGTGATATGGACGGTTCCGTTGATCGTACTATTGGTATAATGGTTTACATAGTCCCCCGTTACATTCAAGGAGGAGCCCGTTTGTTGTTCAAAATACGTCGTGTTAGTACCTAACACGCCACCGGATGATGTCGTCACGGTTGATCCGGACATAAAATACAACTTTGCGGTATTACCCAGTCCAAAATAGGACACTATGGCACTCCCAAATATTTTCAACTCTTTAGTATCAACGGCATTAATGCTCTTGTTGCCTGTAATTGGACCATTTACGGTAACAATTCCTGATCCTCCAAAGGAAGGGAAGAAGGGGGAGTTTGTCCTATCAATGCCTCCGGCAAATGTGGGGCTACCGCTTCCATTATATTGTCCATCCCAAAAATAAAGCTGGGGCATAGGAGCAAGCCCTAAATTATCTACAAGGGTCCCCCCTAATATACTCAGGCTGGAGTTGTTGTTAAAAGTACAGGAGTTCGCTATAGTGACATAAGGCTTATAATAAATGCCACCAATAAACTCCGTAATTTGAATTCCCGTAGTATTGATGGCCAGATTGCTCAGGTCGAATATATCTGTTGCGCCTGTTGAAGTGCCGCTAAATACAAATTGCCCCGTCAGTGTTCCACCTGTCAGGTTATGTGTTCCGACACCGCTGCCTCCCAGAATAAACTTCCCGTTCAGGTTGCCTGCTGATGAAATTTTGGCTCGTAATTGTGAAAAACCGGCATTGTTATTATTGATCGTAGCACCAGGCTCGATAACGATACTATTAACCCCACCGGTTTGATGGGTGATATGCCCCAACTGGGAGGCGTTCCCGATCGTCGTAACAGACCCGCCTGTAAAAGTAATTGTGCCGGAATTGGTCACCCTAACTTCTCTCAAAATCACATTACTTGTGCCTTGAATCCTCAATTCTTTGCCAGTAGTAATGATTGCATTGGTACCTGGATCGGCGGTTATTCTTGTCTGATCGAGTACGGTCAGGATGCCACTACCGGCCAGTACACCCTTGCTCATAATTAATTTGGGTATTGAATTATCTACAGTAGAGTTGTAATATCCCAAGTCAGAAAAATTCGCTCCGCCAAGTATCTTGACAGAATCGGGTGCGATACCGACATTATCATTTACGGTACATTGTCTAATCAATAAAAAACCGCCTGTATAGCTTGAACCACTGTTAAAATTTATAATATTATCGCTTCCCGCCCCCTCTATGGTACCCTGAAGATTACAGTTGGCTCCGAAGTTGGTCGTGCTTATACTCAAGTAGCAAATCCCGGTGGAAGCCAATGTAAAATTGGAAAGGTTAATCGTACTGCCACTTCCACTGATATTGATGGTGCCAGTGATAGTAGTGGTGCCATTTAATACCAGATTGGCGCCTGTAGTAAGTCCTCCGCTCACGGTCACCGCACCATTTGCCGTGAGGCTGCTATTGTTTTGAAGGGTGCTGACAATCAACAGGTTGTTACACGCTGCCGCAGATGCAACTGTAACGAGGTGCAATATTTCTACATCATCTGATGCGGTCGGCACTACTCCACCCGCCCAGGTTGCAGGGGCCGACCAAGCGCCGGGAGCAGTACTTTGAATGAGTGCGGCTTTCAAAGAGGATGTCAGTAAAACGAAGGCCAGTATCATCAGCGGATACCGGAGGGTATGGCTTTGAGGGCGAGTACGGATGCGTGTGGCAGCGTAATTAAAGGCGAGATGTGCGTTCATATAGCAGTAAGTTCAGGCATGATTTTGTCGTTAATGACTCTACAATAATCGGTTTAAAAAAAATGCAGAAATGCCCGGATTTGTGGCTGGAGCACTTTCCTGCCTCGTTGGAAGGGTTGGGTTTGCCGTTGACAAGCACCCTTCTCTTCGTAGCATTGGTAGCGGAATGTTTTATCCGTTAAATGAAAAGTTCTACTTTCCTTTGAATTTACAAGACGCTCACTCTCTTGAAAAAGGCATTAAAAACAATGCTTCTGGCAGGCGGAGTACTCTGCTTTATCTGCCGGATAGCAGCGCAACCCGCCGGCGCAAAACCCGTCCCTACGCCCAATGGTGAGATATGGATGGTGGACGAGTCGTGGTTTGATAAACAGCCGCCATTTTTGGAATTTTACCGGTATGGCGAGCGGGAAGGGCTTCGCCTGAATAGCTCAGCAGTTTTGTTATTGCAGGACAGTCGGGGTGATATTTGGCTTGCCGACGATGGCAAGGGAGTCTTCATCCGATTTGACGGTCATGCGTTTCGGTATTATTCAACCAATCAAAACGACCCGGCGGGAGGATCCGGGCTTGACCCTGACATCAATAGAGAAGGCGTGTTTGAAATGCCTGACGGATGCCTGTGGTTGCGTCATGAGAAGGGTTTTACTTGTTACGACCCGCAACGCGATAGTTTCCTCATATTTCCGATGGTTTTGGATTCGACGACTACGTTGCCGTCTTTATTTTTTGAAAATTTCAATCCCGGAGACTCCTTTTTCAATGCTCAAATCAACCGCTTTATCCGTGTTTTTCGCACGAAAGTAGTAGATGGAACCAATCCGGCCCGCAGTGCGGAGGAAACCATGAATTGGCTGCTGCACCCTGGCTGGATGGATAAAACGGGCAATATTTGGGCAACGGAGCACACCGCCGTTGGCCGGGGTCTGGTTTGTGTCAACCCTTCCTCAGGGACAACCACCTTGTATCCTATGCTCGGCATGATGGCCGGGGACAGGGCCTCCAGCCCCGATTACGATCCCTGGATTACGGCCTTTTGTCCGGATGCCAATGGGGAAAACATCTGGGTGTCGGGTTGGAGGGGCAGCCTCCGCCGTTTCAATTTGAAAACCAACCGATGGACGCAGTTTTACCAAAACTACAAACAGGACAAAGAGGGCATCAACACCAGCTTAGAAACGACGCTTTTCATTACTCCTGCACCGGAGGGTAAACTATGGCTTGGCGCCAGTCACGGCATCTCGCTTTTCGACCCTGCCAACTTTAAGTTTCAGGCATGGTGGAAAACTGATCAACCGGGGAGCTATGATCCGGGCAGTCATGGTTTATCTACCGCTTTGACTGACTCGGAGGGCAGACTATGGGTATCTGCCGGGAATTTAATGGTACACGACGAGCGCCGTCATTTTGTCCATAAAACAGATATTAAAATTCCAAAAGGACATATCAGAGCTGCATTTTACGATGTTGCGGATAACAAAACCTGGTTTCTCAAGGAAGATAATTATAATGAAGGCACTGGAGGGATATATGTTTTGGATGAAGCTACCCAAAAGGTGCAGGCTTATACCTCATCCAGATTATATAATGAAATGGCCTCCGATAAAATCTCGTTAAATGGATTGGTGAAAAGAGGTCGGGATATGTTTTTTATTTCAGAACATGCCATTTACAAGCTGCATGTACCGAATGGGAAAATTACAGAAATCAAAATACCTGTCCCGCCGGAACTCGCACATAAAGCCGGCCACTTCACTTCCCTGCTTGGCATTGCGCTGGCAGCCGATGGCACCTGCTGGATATCCATTGTCAACTCCGAAACCAACATCCCGCTTGTACATTTTTACCCCGATCAAAACCGCTTTGAATATATCCGAAAATCGCCCGACGGCCTGACCGTTCAGACGGGCGGGTGTCTGCTCATTGCCCGGGACGATAAAATATGGTTAGCAAGCAACGAAACGGAGCGTACCGGTATCAATTGTTACGACCCCAAAACAGGAGAGGTAAAGGTGTTCAAGCACGATCCCGTCAATCCATTTTCCTTACAACATGACCTGGTACGGGGAATGGCCGAAGACAGCCGGGGGCGCATCTGGATGGCGACCGAAACCGGCGTTTGCTGGTACGATCCCTCCGACGAAAAATTCCGACAAGTGCCGGAAATTAAAGGGATGTTTTTCCACCTCGCTATTGACCATGCGCAGCACGTGTGGATAAGCGGCGACATGGCGGCCTGTTATCATCCTGAAACCGGGAAACTGCAAGCAATTGGTGCGGAAAACGGATTGTACCGGCATAATGAAGTGCTATACACCCGTTCCGACGGAACCGTATGCTGGGGGCCGTATTACCGTATTTTCCCCGATAAAATACCTCCATTGAAAAGTGGGCCGGTCTGCCGATTTACCGAATTCAAGGTGTTTAATAAGGATTATCCCTTGCCCCGAGCCGTTGATTTCCTCGAACTAATCGAACTTGTCCACACCGATAACACCTTCACCATCGGCTGGTCGGCCCGCAATTTCACCAACCCGGAACAGGACAGTTTCTATTACCAACTGGAAGGCATGGACGCAGGCTGGGTAGCCATAGGTGCTGCGCAACGTTCCGCCTCTTACCTGAAAATACCGCCCGGCGACTACCGATTTAGACTGAAATGCAAAAACCGCGACGGCGTTTTTGGACCTGAAAAAACAATCCGCATTTGTGTTGTACCTGCTTATTGGCAAACGTGGTGGTTCAAATTGATGCTTATTATGGCTTTGGCGGGTATAGTGGCCATCATAGCCTCACTGCAGCAACGACAAAAACGAATGGCCGCGGAATTGAAACAGCGGGAAGCGGAGTTTCGACAGCGGGAAGCGGAACTGAATCAGCGCATATCGGAGTATCAGGTAGCAGCGCTGCGAGCACAAATGAACCCACATTTTATTTTCAACAGTCTGAACAGCATCAACCGCTTCGTCCAGTTGAGCGGCCCCGATACCGCCTCGAATTACCTGACCAAGTTCGCCCGCCTCATGCGTTTGGTACTCGACCATTCCCGCTCTGATATGATAACACTGGACAACGAAATTGAAGCAATCAGACTATACCTCGACCTGGAATCGTTGCGCTTCGCCGGCCAGTTTGATTACAGTTTAACTATATCACCGACGCTCGATGCGGAAATACTTGATGTTCCGCCACTTTTCATACAGCCTTACCTCGAAAATGCCATCTGGCACGGCCTGATGCAAAAAGAACACAATGACCGGAAGCTTGACATCTGCATCCACGGAAAAAAAACCGGCTGGCTGGCAGTTGAAATCACCGATAATGGTATCGGACGGCAACAGGCACAGGAACTCAAAAGCAAGACGGCAACCCACCAAAAATCGCATGGCATGGACATCACCGCAGCGCGTATGAAATTGTTCAGCGATCGCACGGGCAGGAAAGTGGACTTGCAGATCGACGACCTGTTCGATGAAAAAGGACTGGCCACAGGTACGCGGGTAGTCATTTTACTGGAAACAAAAAACTTATAGCAAGTACACTATCTTTAACCCGAAACAAAGCCATTCCATCTATGAGGACGCTTATCCTTGATGATGAACCATATTGCGTCGAACTGCTTGCGCACCTGTTAAAAAAGCATTGTCCCGACATCGAAATTGCTGCGCAATGCACCGATCCACAAGTTGCACTCGAATTTTTAAGGGCCAACCCGGCTACCGATCTGGTATTTATGGATGTGGAAATGCCTCGTCTCAATGCCTTCGACCTACTCAACCTGCTATATCCTTTCCGTTTCAAACTTATTTTTACCACTGCTTACGACAAATACGCCGTCAAAGCCATCAAATATAGCGCTCTTGATTATCTGCTCAAACCCATAGACATCGAAGAGTTAAAAACGGCCGTTCACCGGGCCACAAAACAAGAGCCCGTTCATGTTGAACAGATGGAAATTTTCGGTCGCCACCGCAATGGCAGCGAGGCGCACCCGGAGCGAATTGCGCTCAGCACCCAGGCAGGTGTTGATTTTGTGGTAGTGAAAACGGTGGTATTTTGTAGCTCGGACGGCAGTTACTCTGAATTGTTTTTGGAGGATGGACAAAAACTTGTCCTGTCAAAAAACCTGAAAGAAATAGAAGAACTCTTGCCATCTGCCGATTTTTTCCGAGCACACCATTCCTACCTGCTTAATATCCGGCACGTCAAACGTTATGTCAGAGGCAGCGGTGGCGAGGTTGTCATGTCGAATGGTCGCCTTTTGCCGGTAGCGAGGAACAGAAAAACCGAGTTTTTGGAAAAATTAGGCTTATGATAAATGAAAGGGTTATTAGTTATCGGTTATTGGTTATCAGGGTGGTAACGTTTGGGCTTGGGTGCCGGGCGTTACCACTTTTTTATTTTTAGAGAATTTTTTGGCAATTTTGGCCGTTGTTGGCGTCTCTGCCATAGCCGTCAGGCTAAGAAACTCAAGTAGATAAAATTGGTTAAAATAATTGATTAGCAACATATTAGCCCCAGCGGGGCGGTCATATTTGTAGTCCCGGCATCGGAAACAAAATGCCAGCCCCAGCGGGGCGGTAATATTTGTAGATTTAACGCAAACCAAAAAACTGAGCCCCAGCGGGGCGGTAATGATAATACAAAT
>JAYSZC010000247.1:0-2014 GCA_043738235.1 Lewinellaceae bacterium
GAAAGACGAAATTGACGCACTTCATTATTATGGCGCTTTAGCCGCTTGAATTCGTTAAAAATCCCCCGCTTTTTGAGCGGAGCATTGAATATCTCAATATCCCAATACCCCAATACCCCAATATCCCAATAATAAATTAACAACCGTATGAAAATAATCACCCTACTACTGCTGCTGTTTTTTCAAGCCATGCAGTGCCTGCCGGCGCAGCAAGCGCCCTTGTTTACGGTGTACCGGGATCAATGGAGCATCCTGAATCCGGCGGCAGTATCCAACAACTTCCTGCTGAACAACCGCAGCATGAGCCTGAGCGGCACCTGGCGCACCCAATGGTGGGGACTTTCCGAGTCGCCGCGTACCCAATTGTTGAACTGGGAATACGTGGCCGACGAACAAAACAGCGTGTTCGGAGCGCACGCGCTGAACGACCAAACCGGCAAAATCGGCCATACAGGCGTTTACGGGCGATTTGCCTACCGGATCAAATCGGGCAGAAGGGTAGTGCAGTCACTGACTATCGGCCTGAGCGCCGGAGCGGTTCAGTACAGGGCCAGGCTCAGTGAAATCCAGTTTCCAGACCCGACGACCCAGCCCCTGACGGATGATCGCGCGATCCGTCCCGACATCGGCGTGGGCGTATTTTACCAGTATGCCGACCGGTATTATGCCGGAATATCCGTGCCGCAGACTTTTGGACTGAGTACCCAATTCAGCGGCGGGAAAGAAGATTTTGATATTCGCCGCATCCCGCATGTGTTTTTCGTGGCGGGCGGCTACTGGAGCGCACCCTGGCTGGGCAATGAAACCTCTTTTATCGAACCTTCCGTATGGTTTAAGTACGCGCCGAATAGTCCGCTGAATGTAGACATGAACCTGCGCTGCCAGATCAATGAATTGCTCTGGGCCGGTACCGGTTTGAATACAGGGTTTGGAGAGCAATTCAGCGCTGCCCTGCACATCGAAGCAGGTATGTTTTTCGGCGAGCAGGTGCAAATGTTGAACAGCCAATTCAAAGTGGGTTTTGGTTTCGATTTGCCCGTTACGCAGTCGCTGGCGAGTATTTTCGGCGCCTCAGGGGAGGTAAATCTGGTGTATTCCTGGCGCTGAAGTGGGTGTTTCGGGTGTGGTGTATGGTGTTTGGGGGTGCTTTGCCCTTGGCCGTGATATGGTGTTTTATGAAAAAAATGATTTGCCTTACTGCTTGCTATGAGGTTCTGCCCATTAGTGTCTGGAATCTTAAAAATGCCCGAGAAACCGGGCGGCCACAAGGGCCACCCCTACAAAAACTGGGTTTTTAGACTTGCAAATAGCAAAGTTTTATGTTTATGATGTAGGGGCGACCCTTGTGGTCGCCCAAATTTAAAAGGTTCCAGACACCACTGGGTTCTGCCTCGCGCAAGCAGGGTGATCCGCCTGGAAAGCGAAAAACAGAAAGATTAAATTACCTTCGCGCCCGTTTTATCTCTATACCTATTCAATTGACGCTCATCCATGCCAGGAGTAATTCTTTGCCCAAATTGCCAATCCGATCTCAGCTATTTGAATGATGATTTGATGACCTGTTCCCAGTGTTTTCATGAATGGGACCCCGCCGCCGCACCGGAAGAAACAACGGATGCCGCCCTGAAAGTTCTGGACTCGAACGGAAACGAACTGCAAAATGGCGACTCGGTCATCGTCATCAAAGACCTGCCTGTAAAAGGCATGCCAAGGCCTGTCAAAGCAGGCACCAAAGTCAAAAATATCCGCCTGACCGATGGAGACCACAATATTGACTGTAAAATAGAGGGTTTTGGCGCGATGGGGCTGAAATCGGAGTTTGTGCGGAAAGCGTAATTTGGTTCCACTGCTTTCGCGAGGCTCTGTCTACTAGTGTCTGGAACCTTAAAAATGCCCGGGAAGCCGGGCGGCCACAAGGGCCGCCCCTACAAAATTGGGCTTCTAGGCTTGCCAATAGCAAGGTTTTATGTTTATGTTGTAGGGGCGACCCTTGTGGTCGCCCAAATTTCAAAGG